>CBJKNR010000116.1:0-9313 GCA_966417555.1 uncultured Sphingopyxis sp. | reverse complement strand
GCAGCCGCAGATCTCGGCATCGTCCGAGAGCGCCGCAACGGCCGCCTTAGGGTCCGCCGCGCCGCCTCCCGCGGCGAAGGCTTGGCCGAAGATCAGGAGGTCGCGCAGCTGCGACACGTCTTCCTGGCGTTTGAGCAGGTCGAAATACCAGTTGCCGTCGGCCGTATCGCCATAGAGGACGGCGCCGACGATGCGGTCGTCCCTGACGATCACGCGCTTGTAGACGCCGCGGCTCGCGTCGCGGAGCACGATGTCCTCGCAGCCGTCGCCGCCCGAGAAATCGCCCGCCGAGAAGACGTCGATCCCCGACACCTTGAGCTTGGTCGAGGTTACCGAACCGCGATAGCCGCTGGGTTTCTCGACGAGGCCGTCGGCAAGGCTGCGGCACATGTCCCACAGCGGCGCGACGAGGCCATAGACCTGTCCGTCATGCTCGACGCATTCGCCGACCGCGAGTATGTTCGGGTCGCTCGTCACCATATGATCGTCGACCTGGATACCGCGCCCGATCGCGAGACCGGCATCGCGGGCGAGGGCGACCGAGGGGCGGATGCCGACCGCCATCACGACGAGGCTGGCGGGGATCAGCGTGCCGTCCTTTAGCTTCACGCCCTCGACCTTGGCGTCGCCGACAATCTCCGCGGTGTCGGCGCCGGTCAGGATCGTCTGGCCGCGGCCTTCGAGCGCCTGCTTGAGCAGCCAGCCCGCGGCTTCGTCGAGCTGGCGTTCCATCAGCGTCGGCATCAGGTGGACGACAGTGACCTTCATGCCGCGGAGCGAAAGGCCGTGCGCCGCCTCGAGACCGAGTAGCCCGCCGCCGATCACGACCGCATCGCCGCCCGCATCCGCGGCGGCGAGCATCGTGTCGACATCGTCCATGTCGCGAAACGCGATGACGCCGGGCAGGTCCTTGCCCGGCACCGGGATGATGAAGGGATCGGAGCCCGTCGCGATCAGCAGCCGGTCATAGCTTTCGCTGAGTCCGCTGCGCGTTACGACCGTCTTTGTGTCGCGGTCGATCCGCGCGACCGGATCGCCCGCGACGAGCGCAATGCCATTGTCTGCATACCAAGCCGCGTCGTTGATCACGATGTCATCGAAGCATTTCTCGCCCGCGAGGACAGGGGAGAGCATGATGCGGTTGTAATTGACCCGCGGCTCGGCGCCGAAGATCGTCACACGGTAACGCGCCGGATCGCGCGCGAGCAGTTCCTCGACCGCGCGGCAGCCGGCCATGCCGTTGCCGATCACCACGAGATGCTCGCGCGTGTCGCCCTCGGGCTTGAGGGGGTGGTGTTTCATCAAAGCATCCAGTCCAGTTGCAGCCAGAATTTGTCAGTGTCGGTGGCGAAGGTGTCGGCCTTGTAATGCGCGTAGCGGGCGGCCGCGGTGACTTTGCCGAGCTTCGCGCTCGCGAGCAGGTCGATTTCGTCGCCATAGGATCGCGAAGCGCGGTCGCTGCGATAGCGGTGATAGACGGCCTGCAGCGCCACGCCCCTGAGCGGGCCGAGCGCCTGCCCACCCCAGCCGGCGCTCGCATAAAGATCGCGCACGCCATCGGGCGGGGTGGTGAGGAATTTGTCGGCCCAGCCTTGGAATTTGAACCCGGTTGCGAGCGGAGTCTGAAAGCTTGTCAGCGCGCCACCGTGGTCGGCGCCGAGTATCTCGTACCCGACGCCGACCCGGGGACCTCCGAAATCGACCCCCAGATCGGCGAGATAATAATCCGCGGCATAGTCATTGGGATTGCGGTGCCAGTCCGACTGACGCGCATGGCTGAGCTGCCAGGCGATTTTCGCCTTGCCGATCGGCCGGCTGCCGTCGAGCCTCACGCCATAGCTCTGGCTCGACAGGCGAAAGCCCTGCACCGCGGCCTCGTCCTGATCGACCAGATAGGCAAAGGCCACGAGCTTGCCGATCGGGGTCTGCGCGCCGAGATTGGCGAAGATATTATCGCCCGACACCGCCTGCTGCCGCGCGCCCGCGCCGTCGATGCCCCAGATGGTGCGCACGCTCCAGGCATAGGCAACATCGGCCTTGACGCCCTTCACCGGCGTGATCTCGGCGCGCACCGCATCGAAGCTCTGGCCATTCTGGCGAAAGCCGACCGCGCCGACGAAACGCTCGTCGTCGAAGCCGAGGCGCTGGCGGCCTGCGGTCACTGCAAAAACAGGCGAAGCGTAGCGGATTTGCGCGCGGGCGAGGGCGATATTATCGGGGTCGGCAATCAGCGGGCGCGTGGCGGGGCCCTGCAATCCGTCGAAATAATCGCCGGTGATTGCGAGATTGGCCTGACCCTCGACCAGCGCGGACCAGCGGCCCGCCTTCGCCTCGATCCCGGCGCGGACGCGCAGGGTCAGGGCGTCGGCGTCGACGGCGAGGCCATCCTGCTCGACCTGTTCGTAACGCAGCCGCGCTTCGCCGAGGGGCTTCAGCGCCACCTCTTCGGCGTGCGCCGCCGCGGCCGGCGCGAGTGCCAGCACGAGGATGAGGGTGCGGTTCATATTCAGATCCGCACGCCCTCGGCCGCGCCCCAGGTCGCGCGCCACTGGCCCTTGACGAACATCAGCGCGATGAGAGCGACGACCGCGAGGCCCGCGAAGATGTAGAAGCCCGGCGCAAAGCTGCCGCTCCACTGCTTGGCGAAGCCGAGCGACGAGGCGAGGTAGAAGCCGCCGACGCCGCCCGCCATGCCGACGAGGCCCGTCATCACGCCGATTTCGGCCGAAAAACGCTGCGGCACGAGCTGGAAGACCGATCCGTTGCCGATGCCGAGCGCGAGCATCGCGATCACGAAAAGACCGAGTGCAGCCGGCAGAGTCGCGGCCTGCGGCACGCCCGCGAGTGCGAGCGCGGCGACGACGAAGACCATCATCAGCGCTTTCACCCCGCCGATCCGGTCGGCGAGCGCGCCGCCCATCGGCCGCACCAGCGATCCGGCGAAGACGCACGCCGCGGTGCAATAGCCCGCCATCACGGGGGTCAGGTGGAACTGGTCGGTGAAATAGATGGGCAGCGAGGCGGCGAGCCCGACGAAACCGCCGAAGGTCACCGAATAAAAGGCCATCAGCCACCAGGCGTCGGCGGTCTTCAGCGGCTCGAAATAATCGACGAGCCGCTTCGGCGCCGGCGCATTGGGCGCGTCCTTTGCCATTGCCAGATAGACGAAAAAGACGATCGTCAGCGGGATGCAGGCGAGGCCGAGCACGGCGTTCCAGCCGAACAGTTTCGCGAGACCGGGCGCAAAAAGCGCTGCGAGTACCGTGCCCGAATTGCCCATGCCGGCGAGCCCCATCGCCTTGCCCTGATGCTCGGGCGGATACCAGCGGCTCGCGAGCGGCAGCGCGATCGCGAAGCTCGCCCCGGCAAAGCCGAGGATGACGCCGAGCGCCAGCGTGCCCGCGAAGCTGTGCACGCCCATGAACCATGCCGTGAACAGCCCGGCGATGACGATGAGCTGGCTGATCGCGCCCGAGCGTTTCGGGCCAATGCGGTCGACAAGCAGCCCGTTGACGACGCGAAGCACCGCGCCGGCCAGAGTCGGCACCGCGACCATCAGGCCCTTTTGCGCGGGAGTCAGCCCCAGATCCCCGGAAATCGCCGGTGCGAGCGGTCCGAGAATGACCCACACCATGAAGGCGAGGTCGAAATAGAGAAATGCGGCGACGAGCGTCGGCCAGTGGCCGCTCGCCCAGAAGCTCGACCCGGGCGCCGTGCCGGCGCCTCCGCTTGCAGTCGTCATCGTCCGTCCCCTTGTGCGACGGGCAATAAAAAAGCCGCCAGGACGGCGGCCACGCGGGCGCATCCTGACGGCTTCATTGCCTGTGGAATATCGGGGAAAAGGCTCCCCGTCCGCCTGCGGTCCGGCCCCCTCGTTGGAGCCGTCGCCGCTTTATCCTGCCCCGGCAGCCTTGCCGAGTGCGTTTAACCTGCCTGATTCGCCCGGGCACCGCAAGGCGTTATTTCGCAGTTGCAGCATAAATTTATTGGCCCGGAAAAATCATTCGAGTCCAGCGAGATAGGCTTGGATATCGTCGGGATCGAACGCGCGGCCGTCGAAAAAGCGGTCGCTGCCGAGGACGAGGCGGCCCTGCACCGAGCCCGCGCCGATGGGCTCCTCGAGCCCGCCTTCGAGTTTCGACGAGGCGCCCGGAAGCGGCGCGCCGGTGCCGGCCAGCGCGGCGCGATAGATGTCGGGGCGGAACACCGACGCGGCGGTCGCCGCATCGGTTTCGGAGAAGGGGTTGCTGTCCCAACGGATCATCTGCGAATAGAGCCACGCGGCCTGGCTGCGCCACGGGAAGTTCGCAGCCTCGCGATACTGGAACATGAAATCGGGATAGTGGACCGGCTCGCCGCCGGGCACGACGCGGATACGGTCGGTGATCGCGCGCAGAACGGCGTCCTGCGGCGCGTCAAGATATTCGGACCGCGACAGGATGGCGGCGCTGTCCCCGGCTGTGTCGGGCGCCACGAAATGCGCGGCCGCGGCATGCAACGCGCGGACGAGCGCCTCGACGGCCTCGCGCCGTTCGTCGACCAAGGCCTCGCGCAGCGCGAGCACCTTTTCGACGCCGCGCCGCCAGATCTGCGCGGTCGCGAGCGCGATTTGCCCGACCCCGCGGTCAACCGCGATCGAGTTCCACGGCTCGCCGACGCAGATGCCGTCGACCTCGCCCGCACCCAGGGCGTCGGCGGCGAAGGGAGGGCTGGTGACGACGATCTCGACGTCGGCGTCGGGCCGGATGCCGACCCCCGCCAGCCAGTAGCGGAGCATGTAATTGTGGCTCGAATAGCGATGGACGACGCCGAAGCGCAGCCGCTTGCCCGCCGCCTTGCGCGCGGTCGCGACATCTTTGAGCGCCGCGCCGATCGCGATCGGGTCGCCGAGCCCTTCGCCGAGACCGACGTCCTTTGCGAGCCGGCTCGAAAAGGTCACGGCATTGCCGTTGAGCCCGAGCACGAACGGCACTGCGAGCGGCACCGCGGGCCGGTCGCGGCCCAGCGCCGTCGCGATCGCCAGCGGCGCGATCAGGTGCGCGGCGTCGGTGTGGCCGTAGAGCAGCCGGTCGCGCACCGTCGCCCAGGTCATGTCGCGGACGAGTTCGACCGCGATCCCTTCGCGCGCGGCGAAGCCGAGTTCGTGCGCCAGGACAGGAAGCGCGGCGTCGACCAGCGGCAGGAAGCCGATGCGAAAGCTCTCGGTCATTCCATATCTCCCATCAGCGCCTCGCTCGTGACGATGGCCTCGGCGATCTCGCCGATCCGTCGATTGGACCGCATCGCCTGCCCGCGAAGCAGCGCATAGGCGGCAGGCTCGTCGATCTGCCGCCGCTTCATCAATATCGCCTTTGCCCGGTCGATGGTCGCGCGCTCGGCGAGCGCATTCCTGGCTGCATCGAGCTCGCGCTGGAGCGCCGAAAAGGCCTGGAAGCGCCGGATCGCGAGGTCGATCACGGGCTTGATCCGCTGTTTCGAGAGGCCGTCGACGACATAGGCCGAAACCCCGGCATCGATCGCGGCGCCCGTCGCTTCGGCGTCGCTCTGGTCGACGAACATCGCGATGGGCCGTGCGAGCGCGCGCGACATGGCGAAGAAATCCTCGAGCAGGTCGCGGCTGGGGTTTTCGAGGTTGATGAGGACGACTTCGGGTCTGGCCGCCTCGATCTGCGCAACGAGGGGCCCCGCGGCATCGATCAGCACCAGGTCGTCGAGCCCGGCCTCGCGCAGCCCATCGGAAATGATGGCGGCGCGCGTCGTGCTGGTATCGATGATCGCGATCCTCATCTCCGCGCACTTACGCTGCGGCGCACAAATCTGCCAGCGGGATTCTGTGCGGCGATTGCCTGTCGCTGCGGAACGGGCGCTTCCTGTAATTTCCGAACCGAAACCATCGCGTCGTCCGGGCGTTCGAGTTCCTGCCACCGACCGGATGCGGCCCCGCGACCGGCCGGCGACGCCCGATAACCGGGACGACCGGTTTGGATTGGACTTGCTTATCGGGTCGCGGCAAAACATTCTGGGGCGGGGGTCAGACAGGATTTGCAATCGCCCATGCTCAATTGCCGACCCGATCAGAGCCCGCTCCGCGTGCTCGGCGAAAAGCTCACGGCGGACCCGTCGCGTGTCGTGCTGCGCCCCTTTCACCTGGCATGGCAGTCGAATGTTTCCGAGCCGTCGCGTTCGGCGCAGCTGGTGGCTGACATATTGCGGCTGGGCGAGGCCGAGGCCGAGGCCGAGCTCGATCTCGTCTGGAAGGATTTCTCCGAGCGCCACTGGCAGATCGGCCGGATTTTCGACGAGCGCTTTGCCGAGATCGCCGAGGATCTGATGCTGGACGTCGGCGCGATCCCGCCGGTGAAGCGGCGGCTGATCGGCGCCTTTTTCTGTCATGAATACAGCTATGCCGCCGCTGCCCTGATGAACCCGAGCATCGTCCTGCACCCGGATCAGAGCGGGCTCGGTCCGGAGCAGCTGCGCTTCGTCATGTCGATGCGCGCGGTGGGCGAGGGGCATATCAGTTCGATCGCATTCCGCGAAGGAATCGTCGGACCCGACGGCGAATTCCGGCTGTGGCCGCAGTCGGGGCCCGCGATGGCCGCGGTCGCCGACGACCGCCATCATCTCGAACCCGACGATGCGGTCGCCGTTCACCGGCAGCCCGACAGCCCGATCTCGAACAGCGTGCTCTTTCCGGTGACCGAGGCGCAGCGCAACGGTCTCGAGGATTTGCGGCTGGTCTGCTTTGCCCATGATGACGGAAGTACCGAATATCTCGGCACCTACACGGCCTATTCGGGTCGTACGATCCGCTCCGAGCTGCTTCGGACACATGATTTCGCGACCTTTTGTCTGGAGCCGCTTTCGGGCCGCGCCGCCCGCAACAAGGGAATGGCGCTGTTTCCGAGGAAGGTCGGCGGCCGGTATCGGATGATCGGGCGCCAGGACGGCAAGAATATCACATTGCTGTCGTCCGACAGCCTCACCGGATGGGATGACGAGGGGCAGCCGCTGCTGAGCCCGGCCTTTCCCTGGGAATTTGTCCAGATGGGCAATTGCGGCAGCCCGATCGAGTGCGACGAGGGATGGATATTGCTGACTCACGGCGTCGGCCCGATGCGCAAATACAGCCTCGGCGCGGCGCTGCTCGACAGGGACGATCCCTCGAAAATTCTCGGGCGTACCGCCTGTCCGATCCTGTCGGCGGCGGAAAGCGATCGCGAAGGCTATGTGCCCAATGTGGTCTACACGTGCGGTGCGCTCGCAATCGGGAACGAGCTCTTCATTCCCTATGGCATCTCGGACAGTGCCATCGGCTTTGCCACGACCACCGTCCCCGATCTGCTCCGGACCATGGTCTAGCGCCGTCGCGCATCGGGCCATGCCCGAGCGATATTACGGATGAGAGATCGGGAAACCCGTCGGCCATCCGGGATTTCTGCAACTTCCGCAAATGGCGGGGCGTTGAAACGACGGGCGCATTGATGCCGCAGGCTGCCGAGGCGCTTGCGATGCCCGGACCGCGCATGCGCGACAGCGGCGGCGCGCGGGCCCGCCTCGCCCGCATGAAGGAGCAGCCCTGTGGATTTTGCCATCGACCGCCTGGTGTTCGGCCCCGACGATGTCGATCTTTCGCGCTCGCCGCTTGCCGGGCATTTCGACGCCGAAACCTTCGTGCTCGGCGCTTTCAATCCGGGGCTGGCACGCTTGCCGAGCGGCAATCTCCTCATGCTTGTGCGCGTCGCGGAGGCGCTGCGCGAGCCGGTGGCTGACGGGCATGCGTACAGCATCCGCTGGGAAGACGGGCGCTATGTTCGCGACGCCTGGCCGCTCGATCTCTGCGATACCGCGGATCCCCGAAAATTCCTCGTGCGCGGCGGCAGCTGGCGGGTCATGGCGCTTACCTCGCTTTCGTGGCTTCTGCCGGTCGAACTGACGCCCGATGGGCTGGGCGTGGTCGCGGTTCATTACGACCGGGCGGTGACGCCGCACGCCGCCTTTCAATGCTATGGGGTCGAGGATGCGCGGATCAGCCACGTCGACGGGCGCTGGCTGATGACGAGCTGTTCGGTCAGTCCCGAACGCCATTCAACGACGCTCTACAGTTCGGACGATGGACTCGACTGGCGTTTCGAGGACATGGTGCTCGACCATCAGAACAAGGACATGCTCATTTTCGAAGGGAAGATCGGCGGTCAATATTGGGCGCAGACGCGGCCGCTGGGTGCGCTCTATTTCGCCTATCCGCCCGGCAGTCCGTGGCGCGCGGGCCCGTCGATCAACCTCGCCTCCTCGCCCGACGCGCTGCACTGGAAGCCGCGGCGCGAGCCCGGGCTCCGGCCGCACGCCGACACGGTCGCGACCGCGCGGATGGGCGGGGGCGCGCCCCCGATCCTGACGCCGCGCGGCTGGCTGACGCTGTGGCACGGCGTCGAGCCGAAGGAGATCGTTGGCATCTACCGCACCTATTGGTCGCTGCTCGACGCCGACGATCCCTCGCGCATCCTCCACAGCGACCGTCAGCCCTTGCTCGAGGCCAGCCCCGACCTCACGCGGCCTCTCGAGGACAAGATGTATGTGCGCGACGTCGTCTTCACGACGGGCATCGCCGACGGCGGCGATCATTTCATCGTTGCGTCGGGCGAGGCCGATCTTGCGTGCCGTATCACGCACATCCCCAAGTCGCATTTCGGTCCCGGTTGAGGCGCTTCAGGGCGCGATCGCGGGCACCATGGACTTGTTCTGCCTGTCGGGACGGGCAGGAGATTCTTCGCGCCAGAAGATGTCCGCCATCGTGCGATAGGCGAGGTGGAAGGCGAGGATCGATTCCGCCCCGCTGTTCAGATTGACCCCGCGCGGCGTCAGTCCATCGAGGCAGCGCCCTGACGTCACGTCGCCCAGCACGACGCCGCGATCGTTGCGGCCGAGGAACCAGGCAAATGCGGTTTCGGCATGATCGCGCCAGACGGCCTGTCCGGTCAGCGCGAAGGCCGTGCCGCAGGCCGCGACGGTAGCCCAGGCCTCGAGCGGCTGCTGGTCGAAGGGAAGCGCCTCGCCCTCGCGGCCGAAACTTTCCGACCCGACCGCGCGGAAATGTCCCCGGCTCGCGGTCTGGAAGGTCGCCAGCCAGCCGAGCGCCGCGAGGCCGGCCTCTTCCTGCGGCGGCGCGGTCAGTCGGCGACCGGCGCGGGCAAGCGCCTCGGCGAGGCGGGCGTTGTCATAGGCAAGCCCCGCCTCGAACCAGTCCCAGCCGGGGCGGCGGGCCGCTTTCCATAGTGCGTAAAGGAAGGCGCCGCCGCGCGCGACGATCTGC
>CBJKNR010000115.1:0-9333 GCA_966417555.1 uncultured Sphingopyxis sp. | reverse complement strand
TCGCTGTGCACCTGGCCGTCGCCCACCTGCTCCCAGCCGGTTTCGTCGATCACGCCGATCTGCAGCCACACCGCCTTCGCGCCGTGGACGATTGCCTCGTCGACCGCGGCGCCTGCGTCGGCGCTGTTGCGGAAGATATCGACGATCTCGGCGGGCGGCTCGACATTGGTAAGCGTTGCAACGACCGGCGCGCCGTGGATCGTCGATCCGGCATGGCCCGGATTGACCGCGATCACGTCATGACCCTGCGCGACGAGGAAGGCGAGCACGCCGTTCGACGGGCGCGCGGGGTTGGGCGACGCCCCGACCACCGCGATGCGGCGCGGTTGGCCGAGCAGTTCGCGAATTTCGCCCTCGTCGTTGATCGCCATTCATTTGCCCTTTCGCGTCTTGAGCCAGTCGGCGACCTTCGCCGCTATCGCGTGGAATGGTTCGCCCGCGGGATCGGTTCCCGCGGCGGGCGGGACGCCGCCGTCGCTGGCGAGGCGGATGCCCATCGACAGCGGCACGCGGCCGAGGAAATCGAGCTTCATCACCTTCGCCGCGGCTTCGGCGCCGCCGCTGCCGAACGGCTCGCTGACCTCGCCGCAATGCGGGCAGGCGTATCCGGCCATATTTTCGACGAGCCCGATGATCGGCACCTCGGCCTGCTCGAACAGGCTGATCGCGCGCGTCGCGTCCATCAGCGCGAGGTCCTGCGGGGTCGAGACGATGATCGCGCCTGCGGGCTTGTGCTTCTGGATCATCGTCAGCTGGACGTCGCCGGTGCCGGGGGGCAGATCGACGACGAGGGTGTCGATGTCGCCCCAGCTTGCGTCGACAAGCTGTTCGAGCGCGCGCCCCGCCATCGGGCCGCGCCAGGCGATCGCCTGTCCGGGCTGGGCGATCTGCCCGGTCGAGAGCATCGGCACGCCATAGGCGCTCTGGACGGGGGCGAGCTTCGATCCGCGCGCCTCGGGCTTCACATTCTCGCTGTCCATCAGGCGGGGCTGCGACGGCCCATAGATGTCGGCATCGACCAGCCCGACCTTGACGCCGAGTCGGCGCAGCGCGACCGCGAGGTTCGCGGCGAGCGTCGATTTGCCGACCCCGCCCTTGCCGCTGCCGACCGCGATGATCGTCATCGCCTTTTTCTCGGCGGTCATCGCGATCCGGACTTCGCGCACACCGGTTTCGGCGAGCAGGCCCGTGCGCAGCTTGTCCTCGAGCGGCTGGCGCGCTTCGGCCGCCAGCCCCGTCACGTCGAGGACGATCGCGAGCACCCCCGTGTCGTCGAGGAAGCGGAGGCCCGAGGTGCGGCCTTCGGCAAGATCGGCCGCGATGCTGGCGAGGAGAGCGGTATCGGTCATGTCCGGGCCAGATAGGCATGCCGAAGCCGATTGCCAGCCATTTTCGCGCGCACCCCCTGTTAATCGCGCCCGTCGCCCCTATAAAAGCAGGATGAGCAACGACAATGAAGCCAGCATGGCCGGCCGCCGTCCGGGGGGATTGCGGCGATTTCTCCAGCAGATCAGCCAGATGGCGAACAGCCCGTGGGGCAATGGCCCCGGTAAGGGAGATGACGACGGCAAGCGTCCGGGGCCGCGCAATCCGTGGGTGACCCCCGATCCCGCCGAGCAGCGGCGCGGGCAAAAGCCGCGCGGCCCTTCGGCGCTCGACGAATTGCTGCGCAAGGGGCGCGGCGGTTTCGGCGGCGGCGGATCGGGCGGTGGCGGCGATTTCGACCTCGGCGCATCGATGCGGCGCTGGAAATGGCTGATCATCGGTGTCGTCGCGATCGCGATCCTGTTCTCGATGACGCACGTCGTTCCGCCCGAGAAGGAAGGCGTGGTCACGCGTCTTGGCAGCTATTCGCGGACCGTCGGTCCCGGCGTGAAATTCACCTGGCCTGCACCCATCGAACGGGTGCGGATGGAAGACGTCCGCGCGATCCGCACGATGGCGGTCGGCTCGCCCAACGCGACCGACGAGAATTTCGTGCTGACGCGCGACCAGAGCATCGTCGACCTCGCCTATGAGGTCCGCTGGTCGGTTCGCAGCCCCGAACTTTTCTTTTTCCAGCTCGCCAATCCCGAAGACACGATCCGCGAGGTCGCCGAAAGCGCGATGCGCGCGACCGTCGCCAACTTCGACCTCGTCCAGGCGATCGGCCCCGGGCGCGTCGAGATCGAACGGCAGGTGCAGCAGCGCATGCAGTCGCTGCTCGACGAATATCGCGCGGGGGTGACGATCCAGGGTATCGCGATCCGGCAGGCCGACCCGCCGAGCCAGGTCGACGAGGCGTTCAAGGAAGTCACCGCGGCGCGGCAGGAACGCGAATCGGCGATCAACCTCGCGCGGGCCTATCAGCAGCAGGTGCTCGAGCGCGCGCGCGGCGACACCGCGGCGTTCGACAAGATCTACGAACAATATAAGCTGGCGCCCGATGTGACCCGCCAGCGTCTCTATTATGAAACGATGGAGGCCGTGTTGTCGAATGTCGACAAGACGATTGTCGAAGCGCGCGGGGTCACCCCCTATCTGCCGCTCAACGAGGTGCAGAAGCGCCTCAAGGCGCCCGAAGCTGTCACGAAGGGAGGCGAATGATGTTCGATTCGCTTTTCCGCAGTCCGATGCGCCTGCTCGTCGGGATCGTTGCCGTGCTGGTCGTCCTGATGATGACGGTGACGATCGTTCCCGAGGATCGCCAGGCCGTCATCCTTCGCGTCGGCGAAATTTACGGGACGAAGAATGCCTACAAGAAAGGCGAACAATTCGGGCGTTCGGGCGCGGGGGTCCTGCTCACACTCCCCTTCGCCGATTCGGTCCAGCTGATCGACAAGCGCATCCTCGGCGTCAACATGGAGCGCCAGCAGGTGCTCTCGACCGACCAGCAGCGGCTGCAGGTCGATGCCTTTGCGCGCTTCCGCATCACCAACCCGGTGCGCATGTACACCGCGATCCGCACCGAGGAGCGGCTGCAGCAGCAGCTCGCGACAATCCTCGGCTCGTCGCTGCGCAACGAGCTCGGCAAGCGCACCTTCGCCACGCTCCTGTCGGCCGAACGCGGCGCGGTGATGGACAATATCCAGATCGCGCTCAATCGCGAGGCGAACAAATATGGCGCCGAGATCATCGACGTCCGGATCAAGCGCGCCGACCTTCCCGAAGGTGCGACGCTCGAGGCCGCGTACAACCGCATGCGTACCGCGCGCCAGCAGGAGGCGATCTCGATCCGCGCCGAAGGACAGAAGGAGGCGCAGATCATCCGCGGCGGCGCCGATGGCGAGGCGGCGCGCATCTATGCCGCGAGTTTTGGCAAGGATCCCGAATTTTATGACTTCTACCGCGCAATGCAGAGTTATCGGCAGACCTTCCTTGGCGAAAACAACCAGGGCGGGACATCGATCGTCATGTCGGCGGACAATGAATATCTGAAGCGCTTCAGGGGCAATTGAACCGGAGCCGGGCGCGGGATGAACCGTTGGTGCAACCGCCGTTCATGTTCAAACAGCGTTCAGCCGCGGACGAGCAGACAGCCGCAGCCGGGGCCTTGAGAATTTTTCGGAAGAGAAAAGGAATTTCGATCGTGCGTTATGTTTATGGCATCACTTCGGCCTTGCTGGCGGGTGGCACCGCGCTGGCGCTGGTCACCCAGTCGCCCGTCGGGGCGCAGGTCGCGCAGAACGAGAAGAGCGAGATCGCCAGGGTCGTTCCGCGCTCGGGCGCACCCGAAAGCTTCGCCGACCTGGTCGAGCAGCTGCAGCCCGCGGTCGTCAACATCTCGACCAAGCAGGAAGTGACGCTCGGCGTCCGGCTCAACCCCTTTGCCGGCACGCGCGAGCCGATCACGCAGGAACAGCAGGGCGGCGGCTCGGGCTTCCTGATCTCGGCCGACGGCTATATCGTCACGAACAACCATGTGATCTCGGGCGGCCCGCGCGGCGAAGCCGTCAACCAGGTCACGGTGACGCTGACCAACCAGAAGGAATATAAGGCGACGATCGTCGGCCGCGACGTCGCGTCCGACCTCGCGCTGCTCAAGATCGAGGCGAGCGGCCTGCCGTTCGTCAAGTTCGCCGACAGCAGTCGCGCGCGCGTCGGCGACTGGGTCGTCGCGATCGGCAATCCGCTCGGGCTCGGTTCGACCGTGACCGCGGGCATCATCTCGGCTGTCCAGCGCGGGGTCGGCCAAGGCGGTGCCTATGACCGCTACATCCAGACCGATACCGCGATCAACCGCGGCAACTCGGGCGGTCCGCTGTTCGACCTCGCCGGCAATGTCGTCGGCATCAACAATATGCTGATCTCGCCCGTCGGCGCGAACATCGGCGTCAACTTCGCGATCCCCGCCGATGCGGCGATCCCCGTGATCAACGCGCTGCGTGCCGGCGAAAAGGTCGAGCGCGGCTATCTCGGCATCGGTATCGCGCCGGTTGACGAGGATCTCGCGGCGGCGCTCGGCCTGCCCAAGGATCGCGGCGAATTCGTCCAGCGGGTCGAGGACAATCAGGCTGCGGCGAAGGCGGGCCTCAGGCGCGGTGACGTTGTGACCAAGGTCAATGGCAAGGACGTCACGCCGCAGCAGACCTTGTCCTATATCGTGTCGAACACCAAGCCGGGCACGCGTATCCCGCTCGAAATCATTCGCGACGGCAAGACGATGACGATCCAGGCGGTCGTCGGCACGCGTCCGCCCGAGGAGGAACTCGCCGGCGGAAACTTTGATCCCGAAGCCGAACAGACCGAGCCCGAGGATCCGACGGGCGCCGCCGACAAGGCGATCCAGGACGAACTCGGCCTGTCGGTGCAGGTCGTGACCCCCGATATCGCGCGCGCGGTCGGTGTCGACGCCGGTACCAAGGGCCTCGTCATCGGTGCGGCCTCGGCGAACAGCGACGCGGGCCGCAAGGGGCTGCGCCGGGGCGACGTGATCCTCAGCGTGAACCGCACCCCGGTCGCGACCGCCGATGCGCTCGCCAAGGCGGTCGCCGATGCGAAGAAGGCGGGCCGCGACGCGGTGCTGCTCGAAATCCTGCGTCGCGGCGGCCCATCGGCTTTCGTCGCGGTTCGGGTGAAATAGTCTCGCACTTTCCGGTTCGTGAAAGGGGCGCCGACCTTCGGGTTCGGCGCCCTTTTTATTTGCGCACCTCCGCCTTTGTTCATATTATGTTCCCATAATATCGAGTCGGGAGAAAGATGATGATTGGCTATGTGACGCTGGGAACGAAGGATATCGCCAAGGCCGCGGTCTTTTACGACGCGATCGCCGCGGAGCTCGAAACCCCGCGGATGATGGAATATGAGACGTTCATCGCATGGGGCAAGCCGGACGGCGGCGCGGGTATCGGCCTGACGAAGCCGTTCGATGGCAATGTCGCGACGGTGGGCAACGGCGTGATGGTCGCACTGCAGGCAAA
The DNA here is from genome assembly GCA_966417555.1 of uncultured Sphingopyxis sp. Lineage (GTDB taxonomy): Bacteria > Pseudomonadota > Alphaproteobacteria > Sphingomonadales > Sphingomonadaceae > Sphingopyxis. The sequence continues at coordinate 3,934 of CBJKNR010000115.1, read as the reverse complement.
GGACAAGGAACAGGTTCACCGCCTCTACGACATCGCGCTCGCCAACGGAGGCACCTGCGAAGGCCCTCCGGGACCGCGCGGTGAGGGCTTCTACGCCGGCTATTTCCGCGATCCCGACGGCAACAAGCTCAACGCCTTCGTGATGGGCTGAGCGCGTTTGCGCCGATGCCGGGTTTAGGGGTGGTGAGCGGCCGTTCTTCCTCCCCAACCCTCGTCATTCCCGCGAAAGCGGGAACCCGGCGAGGGATCAGCCCACGCGCGCTCCGGGTTCCCGCTTTCGCGGGAATGACGAAGTAAGAAGGCGTGCGGCAGCTCCCGGTTCAGGGCCGTCTTCAACCCGTGCGGCGCGCGAGCCAGACGCCCGCGATCATCAGCGCGATCCCCGCGACGCGTTTGATGTCGATCGCCGAGCGGATTGCGCCGAACAGGCCGAAATGGTCGATCGTCGCGGCGCTGATCAGCTGGCCGACGAGCACGAAGAAAATCGCATTGCCGACCCCGAAGCGCGGCGCGATGTAGGTCACCGCGATCGCGTAGAAGGCCATGAAGGCGCCGCCGAAATAGAAATGCGCGGGAATGCCGGATGACAGCCGCACCTGCCCGAGCGAGCCGGTGAGGAGCGCGCCGGTGACGGCAATGAGCAGGCCGAGGCTGAAGAGAATGACCGATGCCGCCATCGGGCTGCCGAGCCGCGCGCCGAGCCCGCTGTTGAGCGCCGCGAGGATCGGGATGCCGACCCCGGTCAGGAACATGATCGTGGCGAAGGCGGGGGCGGCATTGTTGGCGGTCATCGCTGGGTCTCCCTGGTGGCCTGCGCCGCGCGATAGTCGAGGATGGGCAATCCGCCCAATCCCCAATTTGCAGTCTCGACCTCGTCGATGGTGACGACGGTGGTCGCGGGATTCTTGTCGAGGATGCGCTGGAGCAGGTCGGTGACACCGCCGATCAGCTCGGCCTTCTGCTCCGCCGTCGCGCCTTCGCGGGTAATCCGGATGTTGACGTAAGGCATGGCTTTGCTCCCGGGTCAAAGGCCGAGGACATCGAGTTCGGGCGTGCCGTCGGGGCGGCGATCGCCGGCTCCGTCGCGTGGCCAGAGCAGCAGGCGGTCGCTTTCGGCGATCACGAGATCGTTGATGCTCGCGACCCGCCGCCGCATCTCGCCATTTTCGGCAAACTCCCAATTCTCGTTGCCGTAGGATCGCCACCACTGGCCGGCATCATCGTGCCACTCATAGGCGAAACGCACGGCAATGCGGTTGCCGGTGAAGGCCCACAGGCCCTTGACCAGCCGATAGTCGCGTTCGCGTTGCCATTTGGCGGTGAGGAAATCGACGATTGCGGCGCGGCCGGTAACGAAGGTGGAGCGATTCCGCCACACGCTGTCTTCGGTATAGGCGAGTGCCACGCGCGCGGGATCGCGGCTGTTCCAGCCGTCCTCGGCCAGGCGGACTTTGAGGAGCGCATCGTCGTGGTCGAAGGGAGGGATTGGGGGACGGGACATCGGCCGATCCTTTCAGGCGAAGGGCGTTGCGAATTCGATCCGGATACCGCCGGGCATCGCGCAGATGAAATGATGCGTCGCCGATCCCTCGCGGATCGGTTCGGGGTCGAATTCGATCACCGCGCCGGGGTGGCCCTGCACGCGCGCGAAGACGGTGCGCAGCGCATCGAGGTCGGCGACGCGGAGCGCGAGATGATGGAGGCCGATATTGGCGCGGCGGTCGAACGGCGTCGCGCCTGCGGGATCGGCGACCTGCCAGAGAGTGAGCAGCGTCGTGCCGTCGGAGACGAAGATCGCCGGATAGTCGGGGCGCTCGGCCGCGACAGCGAAGCCGAGGGCCTCGACGAAGAAGTCGCGTGCCTCGGCGACATCGCGCACGGCGAGGCCGACGTGATGCGCACCCTGCGTGAAAGCTCCGGTCATTTCTCTTCCTTTTCGGCTCTCAGCGCAGCGATTTCGGCGCGCAGCTGGTTGATCTCGGCCGCCATCGGGCGGACCGCGGCGGAAATCTCGGCCTCGGTGAAGCGGGGGGTGATATGCTGCGAGCAGTTCCATTCCCAACCGATCACGTCGACGAAGAAGGCGCGTCCGGGGGTCGCACGATAGCCGTCGGGCATCAGCGCGGTCACCGCTGCAGGATCGTCGGCGAGCTCGACGATCGTCGCATGGCCGACGAGCTTGAGCCGGTCGCGGTTCGGATAGTCCATGAGGAAGAGCGAGACGCGGTCGTTGCCCGCGAGGTTCGCGGTGCGGATATATTGGCGGTTACCGCGATAGTCGGCGAAGCCGAGGCGGTTGCCCGCGATATGGCGGAGGAAACCTGCCGGCCCACCGCGATGCTGCATATAGGGCCAGCCGTCGGACGTGACGCTCGCCATATAGAAGCTGTCGCGGAGCGCGATATAGCCGAGTTCCTTCGCGGTCAGCGCGTCGGGGATGCCGTCGGCGCCCGCGTCCATCTTGAGATAGGCGGCGCGCGAGCCGTGGCGTTCCTGGAACGCCTTGGCTGCGTCGCTGAACATTATGTGCCGGTAATATTGCGCCACCGTCGGTTCCTTTCGAACAGGAGCTAGGACGTTGCAGATCGCGTGATAATCAGCGAAGATCAAACAAGTTAATTCCGGAAAGTAGAATAATCATGGATCGGCTTCTCACGCTCGAGATGTTCGTTGCGGTCGCGAACGAGGGCGGCTTTGCCGCCGCGGCGCGCAAGCTCGGCAGTTCGCCGCCCGCGGTGACGCGCGGGATCGCCGCGCTCGAGGCGCGGCTGGGGACGGCGTTGTTCCACCGCTCGACGCGCGCGGTCGCGCTGACCGACGCGGGCGCCGCATTTCTGGAGCAGGCGCGGCGCATCCTCGCCGACCTGGCAGGCGCCGAGCGTGAGCTGCGCGGCGCCGGGGCCGAACCGCGCGGGCAGCTGCACCTGACCGCGCCGGTGATGTTCGGGCGGCTCCATGTGCTGCCGGTGGTCGGTGCGTTGATGGCGCAGCATGGCGAGCTTGCGGTGCGCATGATGCTGATCGACCGCAATGTCCGTATCGTCGAGGAGGGTATCGATGTCGCGGTGCGCATCGGGCCGCTCGCCGATTCGGGGCTGAAGGCGGCGCGCATCGGCCGGGTGTGCCAGATGCTCGTCGCGAGCCCGGCCTATCTGGCGCGGCGCGGCGCGCCGGCGGCAGTGGCCGAGCTGGCCGGGCACGAGCTGATCGGCACGATGGGGCCGCGCTGGACGAACGAATGGCAGTTCGCACGCGGTCGCTGGCGGCTGCCCGCGCCGCCGCGGCTGGCCGTCAACACGGTCGACGGCGTCCTCGCCGCGGCCGAGGCGGGGCTGGGGATTGCGAACCTGCTCTCCTATCAGCTCGCCGAGGCGGTCGATGCGGGGCGGCTGATTTCCTTGCTGGCGGACGAGCAGCCGCCCGCGCTGCCGGTGCATCTGCTGTTCGAACCGTCGCGCGCGGGCCTGCCGTCGGTGCGGCTGTTCGTCGAAGCCATGAAGGCGCGGATGCGGATGGCGGGGCTGGTTTGAGCGGGGCGGCGGCAGGTAACGGTCGCAATGGCGCCCGCACCCGTTTGCCGATTGCCTGACCTCTCGCCCCGCTCTAACCTCCGCACAGCCAATCAAGTGGAGGACAGCGGGTGAGCGACGGCAGCACGGCGAGCGAAATCTATATCGGTCTGGGCGGGGGCGGAGCGGCCGACGGGCCGCGGCAGTCGCTGGTGCTGAAACGCGCGAACCGCCACGGCCTGATCGCGGGCGCGACCGGCACCGGCAAGACGGTGACGCTGCAGGGGCTCGCCGAGGGTTTTTCGGCGGTCGGCGTCCCGGTGTTCGTCGCCGACGTGAAGGGCGACCTCGCCGGCATGGCGATGGCGGGTAGCCCGACGTCGAAGCTGCACGAGATTTTCGCCGCGCGCGCCGCCGAGATCGGC
>CBJKNR010000114.1:0-9347 GCA_966417555.1 uncultured Sphingopyxis sp. | reverse complement strand
GGTGCCGCCCATCACCTGAACGCAGCGGTCGGCGATGCGCATCAGCGCTTCGGATACCGCGACCTTCGCCATCGAGCTTTCGACCGTGCCGAGCGAGCCGGTGTCGAGCACGCCCGCGCACCAGTCGATCATCAGTTCGGCCTGCTTCAGGTCGATCATATTCTCGGCGAGCATGAAGCCGACGCCTTCGTGGTCGATCAGCGGCTTGCCGAACGCCTCGCGCCGGTTGGCATAGTCGGTCGCGATCTCGTGCGCGCGGATACAGCAGCCGAGCCAGCGCATGCAGTGCGACAGGCGGGCAGGCGAGAGGCGGACCTGCGCATAGCGAAAGCCTTCGCCGGCCTGCCCAAGCATCTGGTCGGCGGGGACGCGCAGATTGTCGATCGTCAGCGTTGCGTGACCGCCGGGCATCGAACTGTCGATCGTGTTCGGCACATGATCGATACGGATCGCGGAGTCGGGCAGGTCGATCAGGAACATGCACGCGCCTTCGTCCGCCTTCGCCATCACGATGCCGACGCGCGCGCCCTGCGCGCCGGTGATGAAGGTCTTGCGGCCATTGATCACCCAATGATTGCCGTCGGGACGGCAGGTCGTCTTCATCATCGACGGGTCGGACCCGGCGCCGCCCTCATCGGCGGGCTCGGTCATGAAGAAGGCCGAGCGGACGCGGCCCTCGACCATCGGTTTGAGGAAACGGGTCTTGAGTTCGGGGCTGCCTTCCTTGCCGAGCAGATACATATTGCCCTCGTCGGGCGCCATCGTGTTGCACGCGAGCGGACCGAGCGGCGACAGCCCGCTCTTGATGAGGACGACCGCAGTCTCGCGCTGGTTGAGGTGGCTGCCGTCGTTCAGGATGTGCGGCGTGAGCACCCCTGCGGCCCGGGCATGCTCGCGCATCTCCATCACCAGCTCGTCGGTCGGCGCACCATGATGGTCGCGCCGCGGATCGGCTTCATAGGGAATGACCTTTTCGCGCACGAACGCCTCGACTTTCACCGCAATTGCCAATGCCCTGTCCGAAACGCCTTCGCTGGTCGCCATCCCGATTCCCTTCGCTGTCTATGCAATACCCCTCAACCGGACGTTGACGTAAGCGTCAAGTTAATTCATGTGCGAAGCCGACAATGCCGTAAGGGCAATTTTATTACGGAAGGACGCGCCATGGCTTTCAAGACACGCATCACCGAAATGCTGGGTATCGAGCATCCGATCGTCCAGGGCGGGATGCAGAGCGTCGGCTATGCCGAACTCGCGAGTGCGGTGTCGAACGCCGGCGGCCTCGGCATATTGACCGCGCTGACCCAGCCGAGCCCCGAAGCGCTTCGTGCCGAAATCGAGCGCTGCCGCGCGATGACCGACAAGCCGTTCGGCGTGAACCTGACCGTCTTCCCGACGATCAACGCCCCCGATTACAAGGCCTATGCGCAGGCGATCATCGACGGCGGGGTCAAGATCGTCGAGACCGCGGGCACGCAGGCGGTGCGCGAGATCTGGGAGATGCTGAAGCCGCACGGCGTCACCATCCTCCACAAATGCACCGCGGTGCGCCACGCGCTCTCCGCCGAACGCGCGGGCTGCGATATCATCTCGATCGACGGTTTCGAATGCGCGGGTCATCCGGGCGAGGACGATATTCCTGGCCTGATCCTGATCCCCGCCGCCGCCGACAAGGTGAGGATCCCGATGCTCGCGTCGGGCGGCTTCGGCGACGGGCGAGGCCTCGTCGCGGCGTTGTCGCTCGGCGCCGAGGGCATCAACATGGGCACGCGCTTCTGCGCCACGGTCGAGGCGCCGATCCACGACAATGTGAAGCAGGCCTATGTCGACAATGACGAGCGCGGCAGCTTCCTGATCTTCCGCAGCCTCAAGAACACCGCCCGCGTCGGCAAGAGCGAAGTGAGCGAGGAGGTCGTCCGCCGCCTCGCGGTCCCCGACGCGACCTTCGCCGATGTCGCGGAACTGGTGAACGGGAAGGCGGGCCGTGAATTGCTCGAGACCGGCGACCTGTCGAAGGGCGTCTTCTGGGCGGGGATGGTGCAGGGGCTGATCCACGACATCCCGACCTGCAAGGAACTGATCGACCGGATTATCGTCGAAGCCGATGCGATCGTCGACCGACGGCTGGCGTCGATGCGCGCCTGAATCGGCCCGCCACGCTGGCGCGGCGCGCGCGCATCCGATATGGTCCGATTCTTCGCAGCTTGGTCATATCGAATGCCGCCGGCGCCCGCGCCCGCCGGCGCGGCAAGGGGGATGTTTGAGCCTCATCGAATATAAGGGTTTCGGCGGCGTCGCCTTGTCGGCCGACATGCTGGGCGACGAGAATGACCCCGCGGTGCTGCTGATCCCCGAGGTCGGGCAGGGCCGCGCCGCGTGGCGCGAAGTCGCCGACGCGCTGGTGCTTTCGGGCCGCCGCGTCGTGAATCTCGACCTTCGGGACGACGACCAACTCGCCCTCCATATCGAGGATCTGCGCACTGTGCTCGCCCAGATGGGATCGCGCCCCGTCGTCGTTGCGGCGGGACGCGGCAGCTGGATCGCGACGCGCGCTCTCGGGCTCGACGGCGCGTATCTCGCCGCGGGGCTCGTGCTCGTCGATATGCCCGTCGACGAGGACGCGATCGAGAGCGGCGTCGCGGCGCGGCTGGCGCTGCCCACTCTCGTCGTGCGCGGGGGCTTCGCGCCCGCGCAGTGTAGTGCGGTCAGCGACGCCTTCAACGCAGCGCTGCCGTTTGGCGAGAGCGCCGACATCAACGACTGCGACCTCGAACTCGCCTCCGACCGCAAGGAAGCGCTGCTTGGCCAGCTGCTCGAATTCCTCGAACGGCGCCAGCCGCGTGAGGCGATGGAATTCAAGGCCGGATCGGACCCGCGCACGCTGCGCGACGCAATGGGCTGTTTCGCGACCGGCATCACGATCGTCACCGCGCTCGATGACGCAGGAATCCCGGTCGGCCTGACGGCGAACAGCTTCACCTCGGTCTCGCTCGACCCGCCGTTGCTGCTCGTGTGCATCGCCAACACTGCCGGAACCGCGCCCGCGCTGCGCGAGGCCGTGCATTTCGGCGTCAATGTCCTCCAGATCGGCCAGCAGCCGACCTCGAACCGCTTCGCCGCGAAGGGCGAGGACCGCTTCGCGGGCCAGCCGTGGGCGCCGGGGCAGACGGGCGTGCCGCTACTCGGCAGCTCGCTCGTCTCGTTCGAATGCCAGCGCGAATCGCTGCACGAGGCGGGCGACCATTTCATCCTCGTCGGCCGCGTCGTGCGCGCGCAGTTCGAGCCGCACCGCGACCCCTTGCTCTATTTCCGCGGCAAATATCGTCGGCTGCATTTCGCCTGAGTGGCGGACAGGGTGGGATTCGAACCCACGGTAACGTTGCCGCTACGGCGGTTTTCAAGACCGCTGCCTTAAACCACTCGGCCACCTGTCCTTGCGCCGCCGCCATAGCGCGCGAACGCCCGGCGGCAAGCGAAACCTTGTCCGCTCGGCCCATCGCGCGAATGAGTCGCCTCGTCCCGCCGCCGCCTAGCCAAGCCGCTCGCATCTATGCGAGACGTCGCTTATGGGTGGGGACATGATGCACGCTATACGTTTCAGAACCGGACGGCTTTTCGGAATTGCCGCCGCCTTCCTGTCGGCCTGGATGTTCACCGCCTCGGCGCCGCTCCATGCGCAGAGCGGTGACGCGGGCTTCGATACCTATGTCCAGTCGCTGTGGCCCAAGGCGCAGGCGCGCGGCGTATCGCGCCCGACCTTCGACCGGGTGACGGCGGGACTACGCTACAACGCGCGCGTCGTTGCGCTCGATCGCGACAATCTCGGCAGCCCGCCGAATCCGAACACGCCGATCCCCGCCTTCGCCCCATACCGGGAAAAGCATGTCGATGCCGCGCGCATCGGCGGCGGCCGCCGCGTCCACGACCGCCTGCTTCCGCTGCTGTCGCGCATCGAACAACGCACCGGCGTTCCGACGAGCATCATGATCGCCATCTATGGCCACGAGACCGCCTATGGTCAGGTCACCGGCAATTTCGACCTGCCCGAAGCGCTCGCGACGCTTGCCTATGAGGGCCGCCGTCGCAGCCTGTTCGAACCCGAGCTGATCGCGACGATGGTGATGGTCGAGCGCGGCGTTCCGCGCAGCGCGCTCAGGGGGAGCTGGGCCGGTGCCTTCGGCTATCCGCAATTCCTGCCCTCCGTCTATCTGCAGGTCGCCGAGGACGGCGACGGCGACGGCGTCGCGCGCATCTGGTCGAGCGAGGCCGACGCGATCGAATCGATCGGCTCCTACCTCCGCCGCGCCGGCTGGCGTGCCGGACAGCCGTGGGGCGTCGCGGTCACAGTGCCCGCAGGCTTCAATCGCGGCGCGGTCGCGAACAAGCTGAGCCCGACGCGCTGCCCGCGCGTCTTCGACCGGCACAGCCGCTGGCGTTCGATGGCCGAATGGCGCGCGGCGGGGATCCAGCCGCTCGGCGGCCGCTGGCCCGACGGCAATGTCCAGGCGACCCTGCTGGAACCCGACGGTCCCGGGCGAACCGCCTATTTGCTGACCGGTAACTATCGTGCGATATTGGACTATAATTGTTCCAACTTTTACGCACTGTCTGTGGGGTTGCTGGCCGATGAAATCGATCGTTAGGGGCGGGGGCCTGATGGCGGGGGCGGCTTTGCTGCTCTCGGCTTGTGGCGGTCTGGATAGCAAGCGCGAGGGCGGGCCTGCGGCAAGCCCCACTCCCGCAGCGGCGGGTGTGCCCGATACGCCGGTGAAGATCGGCGATCCTTACACCGTCGGCGGCGTGACCTATACGCCCGCCGACATCCCCGATTATGACGATGTCGGTTACGCGAGCTGGTATGGCGAGGAACTCGCCGGGAAGCCGACCGCCAACGGCGAAATCTTCAACCCCGCGGCGATCAGCGCGGCGCACCGGACGCTGCCGCTGCCGAGCTATGTCGAGGTCACGGCGCTTGACACGGGGCGGACGATCCTTGTCCGCGTCAACGACCGCGGCCCGATGGTCGGCGACCGTCTGATCGACCTGTCGCGCGGCGCCGCCGAGCAGCTCGGCCTCACCGACGCGGTCTCCGCGGTCCGCGTCCGCCGCACGAACCCGCCCGCGGCCGAACGCTTGCAGCTTCGTGCCGGTAAGGCGGTTCCCGAACGGATCGCGACACCCGAATCGCTGCTCGCGATCCTGCGCAACAAGGCAAAGGGGCTTCCGGTGCCGAAAGCCGCGGTCGCCGCCGCGCCGGTGGCCGCACAGCCCGCCGCGCCGATCGCCTCGGGCAAGGCCAGGCCCGGCGACGACCGCTTCGTTATCGAAGGCCCCGGAACGACCAGACCGGGGACCAAACCCGCGCCGGCAACCAAGCCTGCCGCAGCGACGAAACCGGCGCCGGCCACTGCCGGAAAATATGTCGTCCAGGTTGGCGCTTTCAGTACCGAAAGCCGCGCCGGTGCGGCCGCAAAATCGGTCGGCGGTCATGTGACAAAAGCGGGCAATCTGTGGCGCGTTCGTGTCGGCCCGTTCGCGAGCGATGCCGAGGCGCGCGGCGTGCTCGGCAAGGTCAGGGCCAAGGGCTTCCGCGACGCGGTGGTCCAGCGCGACCGCTGACGGTCCGCCGCGTGGGGACGCCAGCCATCCTTGCAAAAGGCGCTACCGCCGCTGCGCTTGCGCTGGCCTTTGCCGTCCCTGCAGTATCGGCGAACGGCGGCCCTGCGAAAAGCGCGCCGACCGCCCCCGCGCCCTATGTCACGCAGGCGCCCATTGTGATGCTCAAGGACCTCGAAACGGGCAGGGTGCTGTTTTCGCGGGGCGCCGACAAGCGATTTGCCCCGGCATCGATGACAAAGGTGATGACCGCCTATGTCGTCCTCGATCTGATCAAGCGCGGGCAATTGTCGCGCGACAAGCTGTTCACCGTCGACGCGGCGACGTGGAAGACATGGAGCGCGCGCAGCCGGAGTTCGACCATGTTCCTCCGCGCGGGCGAAAAAATCTCGGTCGACGATCTGCTCAAGGGGCTGATCACCGTGTCGGGGAATGATGCGGCCGCGGTGCTTGCAGTTGGAATCGATGGTAGCGAGGCCACTTTCGCAAAAAGAATGAACGGGGTAGCGACCAGAATTGGCATGTCGTCTAGCAATTTCGGCACACCAAGCGGCTGGCCCGATGGCGGGGTGACAAAGGTCAGTGCGGGCGATCTGGTTCTGCTCGCCGACCGGCTGATCCGCGATCATCCCGACGGCTATGCGCGCTATTTCTCGATCCCGAAACTCCGGCACGGCACCTCGCCCGAAGGCAAGCCGATCGTCCAGGCGAACCGCAATCCGATTCTCGGCCGCTTCGCCGGCGCCGACGGGCTCAAGACGGGGCATACGTCGGAGGCGGGCTATTGCTTTCTCGGCTCGGCAAAGCGCGACGGGCGCCGCCTCGTCATGGTCGTCGCCGGCATGCCGAGCGAAAAGGCGCGCCGCGACGAGGCGGAAAGGCTGATGAACTGGGGGTTTGCCGCCGGTGCCCTTCCGGCAGCGGCGCGGACCGGGCACGGCGGCACCGCGAAAGACCGAACGACTGCCGCTACGCGCAGATGACAAAGCCCCAAAGGCGGGCTACCGCCGAGCGATGCACGGGCAGCATTCCACCCATATCCGTCGCCGGATGACGCGATGACGCGCGGACGCTTCATCACGCTCGAAGGCGGCGAAGGGGTCGGTAAATCGACCCAGATCCGCGCGCTTGCCGCCGCACTCGAAGCACGCGGGATTGAGGCCGTCGCGACGCGCGAACCGGGCGGCAGCGCGGGTGCCGAGGCGATCCGCTCGCTGCTGATGGAGGGCAGCGACGACCGCTGGGACGCGCGGAGCGAGGCGTTGCTTTTCGCCGCAGCGCGCGCCGATCATGTCGCGCGCACGATCCGCCCGGCGCTCGGCCGCGGCGCATGGGTGCTCTGCGATCGCTTCGTCGATTCGAGCCGCGCCTATCAGGGCGGCGGCGGCGGTATCACCGACGCCGACCTTCTGATGCTGCACGGCTTCGGTTCGCAGGGGCTGCTTCCCGACCGCACCTTCCTGCTCACCGTCAGCGCCGACGAAGCGGCGCGGCGGGTCGCCGACCGCGGCGGCAGCGACCGGATGGGCAACAAGCCAGCCGACTATCAGGCGCGCCTTGCCGCACGCTTCGTCGAAATGGCCGGGGCTGAACCGGCCCGCTGGCGGATCGTCGAAGCCGATGCGCCCGCCGGCGACGTCACGGCGGCAATCCTCGCCAGCCTCGCGGAATGGTTGCCATGATCGGTCATCAGGACGCCGAAAAAGCGTTCATCGAGGCTTGGCAGGGCGGCCGCCTCCACCATGCCTGGCTGCTCGCCGGGCCGCAGGGGATGGGGAAGGGCGCGTTTGCCGAGCGCGTCGCCCGCTTTCTCGTCACGCATGGCCGCGGGGGCGAGGGGCAGTCGGTGACGCTCGACGACCGCGGCGACGATGCGGCCGCGCGCCTTGTCGATGCCGGCAACCACCCCGAAATCCTTCGCCTCGTCCGCCAGCCCAAGGACAAGGCCAAGGAACTCGCGCGCAATATCACGATCGAGCAGGTGCGGCAGATGATCCGCCGCCTGCACCTGTCGCTGTCGCTCGGCGAGTGGCGCGTGATCATCGTCGACGCAGTCGACGATCTCGAGACCGACGGTGCCAATGCGCTGCTCAAGACGCTCGAGGAACCGCCAGCCAAGACCCTCTTCCTGCTCGTCAGCCACTCGCCGGGGCGTTTGCTGCCCACGATCCGCTCGCGATGCAGAATGTTGCGTTTTCAACCTGTTGGCCATGACGTCATGACATCATGGCTGCACGGACTACGCCCGATGCTCGACCTTGCCGAAGCGCGCGCGATCGTTTCCGCCTCGGGCGGCGTGCCGGGTAAGGCGCTCGCGCTGATCGACAGCGATGTGGCGGCGATGGAGAAGAAGCTGCTCGCCATCGCCAGCTCGGGCGACCCCGAAAACCGGCTGCGCGAGGCGCTCGCGCGCGAGGTGGGCGGGGCGAGCAATCGCACGCGCCTCGAACTGGTGATCGACATCGTTCCCGGTCTGCTCGCCCGGCTCGCGCGCGAGCGCCCGGTCGCCGAAATCGCGCCGGTTCTTGCCCGATGGGACCGCGTCCAGCGCACCGTCCGCGATGCGATCCGCGGCTCGTACGACGGGGCAATGGTCGGCTTCGAAATCGGCAACTGCCTCGCCGAACTCGCGCCGCGCCAGGGACAATCGGCAGGACAGGCCACGCGCTGACGCTTCCCCTCGTGCGCGCCAGCGGCTAAGGCGCGCGCATGTCCGAAAATAACGACCCTTTCTATATCACCACCGCGATCAGCTATCCCAATGGCCGCCCGCATATCGGCCACGCCTATGAAGCGATCGCCACCGACGTCATGGCCCGTTTCCAGCGCGCGCGCGGCCGCGATGTCCGCCTGATCACCGGCACCGATGAACATGGGCTGAAGATGTTCCAGACCGCGCGCGACCAAGGCCGCGCGACGATCGAGCTCGCCGACGAAATGTCGGGATATTTCCGTGAGATGTATGCCAGACTGAATATCAGCTACGATAATTTCATGCGAACGTCGGACGCAGCGCATCACGCGGCGTCGCAGGCGATCTGGAAGGCGATGGAGGCCAATGGCGACCTTTACCTCGATCGCTACGAAGGATGGTATTCGGTCCGCGACGAAGCCTTTTACGACGAAAGCGAACTGACCGAGGGGGAAGGGGGCGTGCGCCTCTCGCCGCAGAACACGCCGGTCGAATGGACGGTCGAGGAAAGCTGGTTCTTCCGCCTGTCGAACTATCAGGACAGGCTGCTCGCGCTCTATAACGACCGCCCCGATTTCATCCGCCCCGAAAGCCGCCGGAACGAGGTGCTGCGCTTCGTCGAGGGCGGGCTCAAGGATCTCAGCGTCTCGCGTACCAGCTTCGACTGGGGCGTGCCGGTGCCGGGCTCGCCGGGGCATGTGATGTATGTGTGGGTCGATGCGCTCACCACCTATCTCTCGGGGCTCGGCTATCCCGATTCCGCGAGCGACTTCGGCAGATTCTGGCCCGCGAATATCCATATGATCGGCAAGGATATTGTGCGTTTTCATACAGTTTACTGGCCGGCCTTCCTGATGAGCGCCAACCTGCCGCTGCCGAAACAGGTATTCGGCCATGGCTTCTTGCTCAATCGCGGCGAGAAGATGTCGAAGTCGCTCGGCAATGTCGTCGACCCGATGGAGCTCGCCGAGCGTTTCGGCGTCGACGCGCTGCGCTATTATCTGCTCCGCGAAGTCAGCTTCGGGCAGGACGGCAGCTA
>CBJKNR010000113.1:0-9367 GCA_966417555.1 uncultured Sphingopyxis sp. | reverse complement strand
AAGGTCGCTGTCGACGCGAATACCCGCCGCAGTGAGCTCAGCCACCGCATCCTTCGCATAATCGTCGGCATCGCTGACAATCGTCGCGACCACCGCCTGCACCGGCGCGAGCCAGGTCGGGAAGCGGCCGGCGAAATGCTCGATCAATATGCCGATGAAACGCTCATAGGTGCCGAGGATCGCGCGGTGGAGCATTACCGGGCGGTGGCGTTCGCCATCCTCGCCGATATAGCTCGCATCGAGGCGCTCGGGGAGCACGCGGTCGGACTGGATCGTCCCGCACTGCCACGTCCGGCCGATCGCGTCGGTCAGGTGGAATTCGAGCTTCGGCGCATAGAAGGCCCCCTCGCCCGGCAGCTCTTCCCAGCCATATTCCTCGGTCGCCATGCCGGCGCGGACGACGGCTTCGCGAAGCTCGGCCTCGGCCTTGTCCCACATTTCCTCGGTGCCGAAGCGCTTTTCGGGGCGCAGCGCGAGCTTCACCGCATATTTCTCGAAGCCGAGCTGCTTGTACACGCGGTCGAGCAGCGCGCAGAAATCGCGCACCTCGTCGACGATCTGGTCCTCGCGGCAGAAGATATGGCCGTCGTCCTGCGTGAACTGGCGCACGCGCATGATGCCGTGCAGCGCGCCGTGCGGCTCGTTGCGGTGGCAGCAGCCCATTTCGGCCATGCGCAGCGGCAGGTCGCGGTAGGACTTCATGCCCTGACGGAAGATCAGGACGTGCGCGGGGCAGTTCATCGGCTTGAGCGCCATCCACTCGGCGTCGTCGGAGACGATCGGGCCGTCATCCTCGATATTCGGCACCTCGTCGGGGATCACGAACATATTCTCGCGATATTTGCCCCAATGACCCGATTGTTCCCACTGGCGCGCGTCCATCACCTGCGGGGTCTTGACCTCCTGATAGGCGGCGCCGTCGATCGCGCGGCGCATATAGGCCTCGAGCTCGCGATAGATGCGATAGCCCTTGGGATGCCAGAAGACCGACCCGTGCGCCTCTTCTTCCAGATGGAACAGATCCATCTCGCGGCCGATCTTGCGATGGTCGCGCTTCGCGGCTTCTTCGAGCCGGACGAGATGCTCGGCGAGCTGCTTTTTGTTGAGCCAGCCGGTGCCGTAGATGCGGCTCAATTGCGCATTCTTCTGGTCGCCGCGCCAGTAGGCGCCCGACACGCGCGTCAGCCTGAACGCCGCCGGGTCGAGCTTGCCGGTCGAGGCGAGGTGCGGGCCGCGGCACATGTCCATCCAGCCGTCACCGCTGCGGTAAACGGTGAGTTCCTCGCCCTCGGGCAGTTCGGCGGCCCATTCGGCCTTGAAGGTTTCGCCCTCAGCCCGCCATTTGGCGATCAGCTTGTCGCGCTCCCACACCTCGCGCGTGAGGGGGAGGTCGGCGGCGATGATCCTGCGCATCTCCTCCTCGATCAGCGGCAGCTCGTCGTCGCGGAACGGACCATGCGCGGCGGTCGGCGCGAAGTCGTAATAAAAGCCGTCGCCCGTCGACGGGCCGAAGGTGATCTGCGTGCCGGGAAAGAGGTTCTGCACCGCTTCAGCGAGCACATGTGCATAGTCGTGGCGTACGAGTTCGAGCGCGTCGGCCTCGTCGCGGCTCGTCACCAGCGCAAGCTCGGTATCGCCTTCGAAAGGACGCATGATGTCGCGAAGCTCGCCGTTGACGCGCGCCGCGATCGCGGCTTTGGCGAGGCCGGGGCCGATCGCGGCCGCCACGTCGGCCGGGGTCGAACCGGCGGGCATTTCGCGCACCGAACCGTCGGGAAGGCTGATTTTCAGCATTTCACTCATCGAAATCCGTCTTTCATCGCTTTGGTGCGCGCCATGGCACAAGGCGGCGCGCACCGGAAGAGGCCGCGTCCAGCTTTCGAAAATTCGGGTGGAAGGACGCCGCGCCACCCGAACCCGGGTGGCAGCCGGCGCGCGTCAGGCCGCGGCCGACCGCCCCCGGCATGCGGGGGTAGTGGTGGTCCGGGTCGTGATCGGCGTCAGCGTCATGCGGATCACATAGGCGGCGCGAAAGCCTTTGTCATCACCCGGCGGAAATCTATGCTCCGCCCCCACTTCCAGGAGTTCGACCATGTCCGACGCGCCGACGCACAGCATCGCCGCCATCCTCCCCTGCAGCGACCTCGACGCCAGCACCGCATTCTATGAAAGGCTCGGCCTGTCGGTCGTCAGCGACCATGGCACTTATCGTCTGCTCGCCGACGGCAAGGGCTGGCAACTGCATCTGACCAACGAGAGCCAGCCGACATGGCCCGGGCGCGACCAGAACCCATTCGGCCTTTATCTCTACAGCGAGCGCGTCGACGCGTTGGCCGAGCGGGTACGCGATGCAATCCTCGGGCCGGTGAAGGCGCCGACGCACAAACCGTGGGGCATGTACGAGTTCGCGCTGTCCGATCCCGACGAGACGCTTGTCCGTATCGGCTGGCCGAGCCGGCTGATCGGTCGGCCTGACTAGTTTCCTTGCCACTATGTCAATGACACTTGACCAAATCTCGAATCTTATGTAAAGCTCGCTTGTCTATCAGATAAGGAAGTTTGACATGCCCATGAAGGCTGTGAAAATCGAGGCCGGCTTCTCCGGTCGCCGCCCGGGCCTGTGGGCGATCGCCTTCGCAGCGGCGATGTGCGCCATCGCCTATGGCGAGCATCGCGGCCTTTTGGGCGGCTGGCGTTCGCTGCCTTTTGTTGCCGCGGCGGCGCTGCTTCTTGTCCCGATGATGAAAGCCGCGAACAACCGGCAAGCGGCAGCAGGCGCGCTTTCGCCCGCGACGCGGCGATACAACCGGCGGATGCTGATATGGTCCTTCGGTTATGTTCTGTGTCTGGGGACAGCGATGACCGTTCGTAACTATCTCGACCCCCAAGGCGCCCTGCTGTGGGGTATCGCGGTACTGCCGTCGGTGCCGATGATCTTCTTCGTCTGGACGCTGGCCCGCTATGTCGTCGAGGAAGAGGATGAATATCTGCGACATCGCCAGACCAGCGCCGCCCTGATCGGTCTCGCGCTCGTCCTGCTCGCGGGGACGCTGTGGGGGTTTCTGGAAACATTCGGCGTCGCCCCGCATATACCCGCATGGTGGGTGGTGCCGGTCTGGGCGATCGGTCTGGGCCTGGGCCAGATGGTCATGGCATCGACCGAACGGCGCGCGGACCGGACATGAAGAACCGACTCAAGGTCCTGCGCGCCGAGCGCGACTGGAGCCAGAGCGACCTCGCCGAACGGTTGCAGGTGTCGCGCCAGTCGGTCAACGCGATCGAAACCGGGAAATATGACCCGTCGTTGCCGCTCGCCTTTCGCATTGCCGATGTCTTTGGCCTGCCGATCGAAGGCATCTTCCTGCGCGAAGAACAATAGCGTGGATCGACCCGTCAGCCTTGCGGGACTCGCCAGCCCCCGCTAGGGCGGCGGCAGCCGGAAAGGAGCCGCCCCCATGTTCAAGCGCCTGTTCGTCGACCACCCGAGAAGCGTCGATGAGAATTACATCGAGCATTTCGGCGTCGCGTCGAAATTCGGCGTGACGATGATCTATGGCGGCCTCTGCGCGCTCGTCCACGCAGTCGTCCCGGGCTGGTGCATCACCACGGGCAGCGACACGATCAAGCGGCTCAACCATATCATGGTCGAACAGCGGCGCGCCAAGGGGCAGGCCGTGATGCAGATGAGCACGATCGACTGGGTCATCTGATCGCGGTGGACGCAGCACCCGATTATCTCGAACGCGCCGGCCGGCCGCGGCTCGCCTATCGCCATATGCCCGGCACGGGACCGACGATCGTCTTCCTGCCGGGCTATATGTCCGACATGGCGGGCGGCAAGGCGACCGCGTTGTTCGACTGGGCGGCGGCCGAGGGTCACGCCTGCCTGCTGCTCGACTATGCCGGATGCGGCCTGTCGGACGGTCTGTTCGCCGACCAGACCCTGCTCGACTGGCGGGGCGATGTGCTCGACCTGATCGATGCGAAGGTCGACGGGCCGGTCGTCATCGTCGGATCGTCGATGGGCGGCTGGCTGATGCTGCTCACCGCGCTGGCGCTCGTCCGGCGCGACGGGCCGGGACGCGTCGCGGGACTCGTCGGCATCGCCGCGGCGCCCGATTTCACCGACTGGGGTTTCAGCGCGGCCGAAAAGGCGATCATCCTCGCCGAGGGCGCGCTGGTCGAGGAGACGCCGTACAGCGACCAGCCCTATGTCACGACGCGCGGCTTTTTCCAGTCGGGCGAAGCGAACCGGTTGCTGGGCGCCGAAATCCCCCTCGCCTGCCCCGTCCGCCTGCTCCACGGCGAGGAGGACGGCGACGTGCCGTCCGGGATCAGCCTGCGCCTGTCGGCGGCGCTCGCGAGCAACGATGTGCAGGTGACGCTGGTAAAGGGCGGCGACCACCGCCTGTCGCGCGAGACCGACATCGCACTACTCATCGACACCGTCGCGCGCGTTGCGACGGAAAACTAAACTTTGATTGAAAAAACTATCTTCCACCGCGAAGGCGGGGTCCATCTCCGGTGGGCGCCATATCGAACCAACCGGAGATGGGTCCCCGCCTTCGCGGGGACACACAACTTGATTTCAAAGGATCATCATGGCCCGCAGCGATTTCAGATTCCACGTCGCCAAGCGCGTCCGCTATGCCGAGATCGATGCGCAGGCGGTCGTGTTCAACAGCCGCTACCTTGAATATTTCGACATCGGGATCACCGAATATTGGCGCGGCGTCGGCGTCTATGATCGCTGGCCGGCGCACAGCAGCCCCGAATTCCATGTCGCGCGCGCCGAGGTCAATTATCGCGCGCCCATCCTGCTCGACGAGGAAATCGACATTTGCGTGCGCGTCTCGCGCGTCGGCAACAGCTCGATGACCTATTTGTTCGAGTTGCACGGCGCCGGGAAAGACGAGCTGCGCGCCGACGGGCAGCTGATCTATGTCCATGTCGCCGAAGCGCAAGGCGCCCCCGCCCCGGTGCCGGACGAATTCCTATTCCTGTTCGAAGCGTTTGAAGCGCGGGGCCTTCGCGCCTAATATGGCGCCATGACCAGATATCTTCACACGATGATCCGCGTGTCGGATCCCGACGCCACCGTCGACTTCTTCAAGCTGATCGGGCTCGAGGAGACCCGCCGCTTCGACGACGAGAAGGGCCGCTATACGCTGATCTTCCTCGCCGCCCCCGGACAGGGCAATGTGGCCGAGGTCGAGCTGACCTATAACTGGCCCCCCGCCGACGGCAGCGCGCCCGAGGAATATACCGGCGGCCGAAATTTCGGGCATCTCGCCTATCGGGTCGACGATATCTATGCGACGTGCCAGCGGCTGATGGATGCCGGGGTTACGATCAACCGGCCGCCGCGCGACGGCCATATGGCGTTCGTGCGGTCACCCGACGGCATTTCGATCGAGCTCTTGCAGGAAGGCTATCTCGATCCCGCCGAGCCCTGGGCCTCGATGCCCAACACCGGCGCCTGGTAGGAGCCGCGCGATGCCGGGCCTGTTGATCAATATCGACGTGCCCGACATCGCCGCCGGCGAGCGTTTCTACACCGCGGCGCTCGGCCTGACCGCCGGGCGCCGCTTCGACGACGATATCGTCGAGCTGCTCGGCAGCGACATCCCCCTCTATCTGATCCGCAAGCCCGCCGGCTCGGCGATCGGCCCGGGCGGCGGCGACTTCCGGCGCTATAACCGGCACTGGACGCCGGTGCATCCCGACTTCACCGTCGACGATCTGGGCGATGCCATCGTGCACGCGCTTGCCGCCGGCGCGGTGCAGGAGGGCGAGACATTGGACCTGCCCTATGGCAGACAGGCGATGTTCGCCGACCCGTTCGGCAACGGATTCTGCCTGATCGAGTTCAACGAGCGGGGCTATGACGCACTCGCGACCTGAGCGGGCGGATCAAGGCCCGCTGGCATCAGCTCCGTCTTCAAGGAGCGAGATGCCGGAAAGGAGATGACATGGCTGCGCTGGACATCGTCCGTATTCCCGTCCTCAATGACAATTATGTCTGGCTGGTCCACGATCCCGCCAGCAAGGCGACGATGGTCGTCGATCCCGCGGTCGCCGATCCCGTGCTCGCCGCGGCTGCGACCCGCGGCTGGACGATCACCGACATCTGGAACACGCACTGGCACCCCGACCACACCGGCGGCAACGCCGCGATCAAGGAGGCGACGGGCTGCACGATCACCGGACCGGCGGCGGAATATGCGCGCATCCCCACGCTCGACGTGCAGGTGAAGGGTGGCGACCGCGTGCAGCTCGGTCAGCATGTCGCTGACGTCTGGGATGTGCCTGCGCATACCGCAGGGCATATTGCCTATCATTTTGCGGCGGACGATGCGATTTTCGTCGGCGACACGATGTTCGCCATGGGCTGCGGCCGGCTCTTCGAAGGCACTGCCGAGCAGATGTTCGCCAATATGCAGAAGCTCGGCGCGCTCGACGATGCGACGCGTGTTTATTGCGCGCACGAATATACGCTGTCGAACGCGCGCTTCGCGGTGACGGTCGATCCCGACAATGAAGCGCTCGCGGCGCGGCTGGCGGCGGTCGAGGCGGCACGCGCCGCGGGCGAAGCCACCGTACCGACGAGCATCGGCGCCGAGCGCGCGACCAACCCCTTTTTGCGCGCGCCGAACGCCGCCGAACTGGCGCGCATCCGCGCGCTCAAGGACGCAGCCTGATGCCGCTTCAGCACCCATTCATCTGCAAAAGGCCATATTGGCCGATCACGAGGAGCAATTTCATGGCGAAGCTGAACCCGATGGCTGCCGCGCTGCTGATCGGGGCCGCGCCGCTGGTTGCCAGCTGCGCGCCGGCCGGCTCGGCCGAAGCCGGGGCCGCCGCGCTGACTCCCAAACAGGCCGAGCGGCTCGACAAGCAGCTCGCGGGCAAGGTCCCCGGTGCGCCGCTCAGATGCCTGCCCAATTATCGCAGCAACGATACGATCCGCGTGTCCGACAGCATCCTGCTCTATCGCTCGGGCAACAATCTGGTGTATCGTAACGACCTGAAGAGCAGTTGCCCGGGTCTTGCGCGCGACAGCGACATCATGGTGGTACGCCAGTTCGGGTCTTCGACCTGCGAAGGCGATTTCTTCCACCTGGTCGACCGGTCGAGCGGGATCCGCGGCCCGACGTGCGTTTTCGGCGAATTCGTCCCCTATCGCAAACCGGAGGGGGACGCAGGCTGACCCGAGGGTTCAGCCGCAGGCGGGGCCCGGTTTGCGCCGAGCTCTTCGGGTCGCAACCCCGCCTGCAATTGATGCCTTCCCTTGATGAGGGAAAAATATGGGCCTCGCGAAGCGATTAGAGCGCTGTGCGCTCCTTGGTTCCGTTCGTGCTGAGCTTGTCGAAGCACCGTCCTTCTGGCGGCGCTAAAGGAAAAAACGGCCCTTCGACAAGCTCAGGGCGAACGGTGCATATTAGCGCACTCCTTCGCGGGGGCCACGATCAGGCCCTATACAGCGCCGCGATCTTCTCCTCGTAGACCTGTTTCAATATGTGGCGCCGGATCTTCATCGACGGCGTCATCTGCTCATTCTCGATTCCGAAGGGTTCGTTCGCAAAGTCGAACTTGCGGACCTTTTCGATCACCGAGAGCTGGCCGTTGACGCGATCGACCGCGGCGCGCAGCGCGGTGCGGAACTTTTCATGCTCGCGCAGCAGTTTCAGATCCTTGGGCAGCCCCTCGGCCTCGGCCCACTCGGCCGCCCATTCGGGATCGGGGACGAGTATGGCGACGAGGTGCGGGCGCTTGTCGCCATAGACCATCGCCTGCAGGATTTCGGGCTGAAGCGTCAGCATGCCCTCGACGCGCTGCGGTGAGACATTGTCGCCCTTGTCGTTGACGATCAGATCCTTCTTGCGGTCGGTGATGACGATGCGCCCTTGCCCGTCGATATGCCCGATGTCGCCGGTGTGGAGCCACGGCCCCGCGTCGGGATCGGCAGGATCAGCGATCAGCACGCGCTCGGTCTCGGCCTTGTTGCGCCAATAGCCCTTCATGACGAGCTCGCCGCGCACGAGGATCTCGCCGTCGTCGGCGATGCGCACCTCGGTGTTCATCAGCGGCGGGCCGACGGTGTCCATCTTGATCCCCGCGCTCGGGCGGTTGCAGCTGATCACCGGCCCCGCCTCGGTCTGCCCATAGCCCTGCAATAAAGTGAGCCCGATCGAGTGGAAGAAGACGCCGATTTCGGGGTTGAGCGGCGCGCCGCCCGACACCAGCGCCTTCATCCGGCCGCCGAAGCGCTTGCCGATCTTGGGACGGAACAATTTGTCGAGGATCAGGTCGACGGGGCGGTCGAGCACCCCCATGCGCCGCTCATAATCCTTCTCGCCGACGCGAAGCGCCTGATTGAGCATCCAGTTCGCGAGCCTGCCCTGTTTTTCGACCGATTTGATCATCCGCGCGCGGATCACCTCGAACAGGCGCGGCACGACAACCATGATCGTCGGGCGCGTCTCCTCTATGTTCGAGACGAGCTTTTCGAGGCCCTCGCTGTAATAGATTTGCGCGCCGACCATGATCGGCAGGAACTGGCCGCCCGAATGTTCATAGGCGTGACTGAGCGGCAGAAACGACAGGAACACCTCTTCGTCGCCGATGCCGAAGTCGTTCACGAGCACCTCGGCGGCGCCCGCGGCATTGTGCAGGATCGCGCCATGATGCTGCATCACGCCGCGCGGCGCGCCGCCGGTGCCGCTGGTATAAATGAGGCAGGCAAGATCGCCGCGATGAAGCTGCCCGGCCTGCTGGGCGCAGGCGGCAACGTCTACCGGTTGACTGGCGACCAAGCCGTCCCAGTCCAGGATCTGCACCGCCCCGCCCTGCATGCTGCGCAGCGGCTCCATCGAAATCACAACTTGCGCCTGCGACCGCAACACGGCGGGCATCAGCGTGCGGGCGAGCTTGGCCGTGGAAACGATGACGGCCTTGGCGGCGCTGTGGTCCAATATATGCTGATGATCGCGCGTGGTGTTGGTGGTGTAGGTCGGCACCGTCACGCCGCCCGCCGCCATGATAGCAAGGTCGGCGATGCAGAATTCCGGGCGGTTTTCCGACACCAGCATCACCGTGTCGCCCCGGCGCAGGCCATGGGCGCGCAGCCCCTCCGCCAGCGCCGCCACCTGCTGCGCGGTATCCGCCCAGCTCCGCGCGCGCCAGCTTCCCTCTTCCTTGTGCCAGAGGAATGGGGCATCGCCCTTTTCCGCCGCGCGAGCGAAGAACATGCTCACCAGATTGGGGAAATGTTCGAATGCGCGCATGCAGGCCCTCTTTGTTTATGCTCGTCTTCCGTAGCGTTAGGGCGATGTCCGCCGGGAGGGGCCGGTGTGTCAAGGCGCAT
>CBJKNR010000112.1:0-9422 GCA_966417555.1 uncultured Sphingopyxis sp. | reverse complement strand
AAGAGATGGCAATGTCATTTCCTAACACTCGTCATTCCCGCGAAAGCGGGAACCCGGTGAGGGGTCAGCCTACGCACGCTCCGGGTCCCCGCTTTCGCGGGGATGACGAAGTAAGAAGGCGGGCGGCAGCTTCCGGTCGCAACCGGAGTTTGGCGGCAGGGTCCCGGTCCGATCAGCCTTGCCGCTGTCGCCATCCTGAGTAGAGATCGGGCATTCCCGCCAGCCGAACCGGCAGATGGCGGATTTCCATCGCCTGTTCCGCGAAGGGCTTGGCCAGCTCCTCATAGATCGCTGCCGTCGACAGGCCGTGCGCTTCGCCATCCTCGTTTGAGTAAGCGTAGGTCACCGCAGCGATCCCCGCGAGGCGCATCGCCGCCATGCACATCGGGCAGGGGTGGCCGCTCGCGTAGACCGCGCAGCCGCTCAAGTCGGCGCCCAGCGACTTGCTGGCAAGCCGAATGGCGTTGAGTTCGGCGTGCGATGTCGGATCGCCGGTTGCCAATATCTCGTTCACGGCCCTCGCTACGATCCGGCCGTCGCGCACGATCACCGCGCCGAACGGGCGCCCGCCCTTTTCGGCATTGGCATAGGCCAGAGCGATCGCCTCGCGCAGCCAGGTTTCACTGTCGTCTGTCATCCGGCATCTGCTCCGGCCCGAGTTCGGCGTTCAGGAATGCCATAATCTTCGGCCAGCTGTCGATACGCGCGGCCGCGTTTCCTTCCGCCGTCCCGCCCAGCTTGCTCCATTTTCCGGCAGTGGCCGTATCGGCGAAAGGCGCGCCCATCGCGGCGTGCCCCGCATCCCTGTAACGGAGTACGACCGGTGCTACCGCGCCCCTGGCTTTCGCACGCGCAACGATCTGGTCGGTCATCGGGCAGCTGGGCCAGAGCTTCTCGGCCTCGCCGCAGACGAGCAGCAGCTTGCCCTTATATTTCTCGACCGGGATGATCGCGGCGGGATTCTCGTCCAGATGCTTCAGGCCGCCTTCGAACACCGCCATCAGTCCGCGGTCGTCGGGGCGGCCCTTGTAGGCGAGGTGCGGAACCGGCTCACCCTTCTCGCTCCATGACGAACTGAACGAGCCGAGCATGTAATTCTCGCCGCTCATCCCGTCCCACACGACGCTCGACGGCATGCCGAGCGCAGCGGCGCGGATGCCGGGGTAGCGCGTCGCCACAAGCAGCCCCGCCTCGGCGCCCTTCGAATAGCCGACGATGCCGAGCCGCGCCGGATCGACCCCAGGCTGTTTCCTGAGCCAGTCGAGCCCGCGATAAAAATCCTCGAGCGGAACATTCTTGAGCTTTGCCGGCTTGCCCGGCGCGTTATGATAGGCGAGCTGGAGGACGCTGAAGCCTTCGGCCTGCAGCAACAGCGCCTGCGCCCGGATTTCGCTGGCGAGGCCGCCCTCGGAGCCGCCGAGCAACAGGATCGCCGGATGCGGGCCGGCGCCTGCGGCCGGGTAATAGTTCGCCAGAATCCCATTGGCCGCAATCCGCTGCCCGGTTTGTCCGGCGTCGGCGATCTTCGCGGGCGGAGGCGGCTGGATCAGCATATAAGCAAAGCCGCCCCCGCCGATGACGACAAGCGCGCCGAGCACAGCCAAGCCGATCTTCCACCGCCGCTTCATGGCTGCCCTCCCTGCTGCTTTGGTGTATTGCTTATATATAACAGCCAGGCTTCGCGCAAGTCCGACGACTTTCCGATCCGGCCTTGCCGCGCTACGCTTGTCCCACGATACGCGAAACCACTCGCATCGCCGGCATCAATGCGTTTATGGTCGGGGCCATGCTGACCTTCCTTGCCGCGCTTGCGCTCGCCGCCCAATCGACTCCCGCGCCGCCGCAGGCGACCCAGTTGCCGCCGCCGGTTCCGCCGGTCCCCGCGCCCGTCACGCCGGTGGTCGAGGCCGACCCGCGGCCCTATGTGGCGCTCGTCACCGATCTCGGCACGATCACCGTGCGGCTGGAGACGAAGCGGGCGCCGGTCACCGCGGCGAATTTCCTGCGCTATGTCGATGCCAAGCGGATGGACGGGTTCAAATTCTATCGCTCGACGAAGAGCTGGGGGCCGGCCAACCAATTGGTCCAGGCGGGCAATCGCGCCGACGCGCGCAGGAATTTCCCGCCGATCGCGCACGAGCCGACCAGGACCAGCGGGCTCACCAATTGCAAGGGCGCGCTGTCGATGGCGCGGCTCAATCCGGGCGATGCGACGAGCGATTTTTTCCTGCTGCTGTCCGACATCAAGGGGTTCGACAGCGATGCGCCGGGCGGCGACGGCGCGGGCTTTGCGGTGTTCGGCGAGATTGTCGGCGGCGCGGATGTCGCCGAAGCGATCTTCAATGCCCCGATCTCGCCGACCGCAGGGGAAGGCGTGATGGTCGGCCAGATGCTCGAACCGCAAGTGACGATCAAGACCGCGCGCCGCGTTCCCGCGCCGGCGAACGTGCCACAAGGTTGCGTCGTCAAAGCGCCGTGAAGCTGCGCCCGACCCCCATCATTTATTTTGCGTTCATCCACGCTGTGGCTATACCGCGCGCATGACTCGATTTGCCCCCTCGCGCCCGACCATGCGCCTGCTCGCCGCAGCCCTTGCGATTGCTCCCTTGCTGGCGGCCTGTGCCGGGGGCGGCAATGTGAAGAAAGACACCCGCTACGTCGCGCGCGACGTCAACACGCTGTACCGTGCGGCGCAGGACCGGCTCGAACGCCGGCAATATGGGCTCGCCGCGGCGCTGTTCGACGAGGTCGAGCGCCAGCACCCCTATTCGCCCTGGGCCCGCCGCGCGCAGCTGATGAGCTCGTTCAGCTATTATATGGACCGCGAATATACGCCGGCGATCGAGGCGGCGCAGCGCTTCCTTGCGATCCACCCGGGTAACAAGGACGCACCCTACGCCTATTATCTGATCGGCCTCAGCTATTATGAGCAGATCAGCGACGTCACCCGCGACCAGAAGATCACCCAGCAGGCGCAGAATGCGCTCGGCGAAGTGATCCGCCGCTATCCCGACAGTCGCTATGCCGCCGACGCGCGGCTCAAGGTCGATCTGGTGCAGGATCACCTCGCGGGCAAGGAAATGGAAATCGGCCGCTTCTATCAGCGCAGCTCGAACTGGCTAGCGGCGTCGATCCGTTTCCGCGAAGTCGTCGACAAATATCAGACGACCAGCCACGCGCCCGAGGCGCTCTATCGCCTGACCGAATGCTATCTCGCGCTGGGTATTCCGGCCGAGGCGAAGAAATCGGCCTCGGTGCTCGGTGCCAATTATCCCGGCAATGAATGGTATGAGCGCGCGTACAAGCTGATGCAGAAGAACGCCCCGAGCGCATAGATTCTGTCTTTGTTCTGCGGTAAGGGCAGGGCATGCTGACGGCGCTTTCCATCGCCAATATCGTTTTGATCGAGCGGCTCGACCTCGATTTCGAAGCCGGGCTGGGCGTGCTTACGGGCGAAACGGGGGCGGGCAAGTCGATCCTGCTCGACGCGCTCGGCCTCGCGCTCGGCGCGCGCGCCGACAGCGCGCTCGTGCGTCAGGATACCGACAAGGCGCAGGTGACCGCCAGCTTTGTCGCGCCCGCCGTCGGCACACCGCTCGCGGCGCTGCTCGCAGAGAATGAGATCGCGATGGAGGCGGGCGAACCACTCCTGATCCGCCGCACGCTGAAAGCCGACGGCGGCAGCCGCGCCTTCCTCAACGACCAGCCCTGTTCGGCGGCCCTGCTGCGCGAAGTCGGCTCCTATCTGGTCGAAATCCACGGTCAGCACGACGATCGCGGCCTGCTCGCGCCCGCCGGACATCGTGCGCTGCTTGACGCCTATGCGCGCGCCGATACCGGTGCGGTTGCCACAGCGCATGCCGTATGGCGCGCCGCCGAGGAGAAGCTCGCCGCCGCGCGTGCGGCCATTTCGGAAGCCGAACGCGACCGCGAATGGCTCGAACATTGCGTCGCCGAATTGCAGGCGCTCGCGCCGCAACCCGGCGAGGACGCCGAACTCTCCGAAGCGCGCGCCGCGATGCAGAAGGGGGAGCGGCTCGCGGGCGATCTCGGCGCGATCATGGAGGCGTTCGAGGGCAGCGAGAGCGGTCCGGCGCTGCTGCGCGGTGCGGCGCGGCGGCTCGACCGGCTCGCGGGCGATCATCCCTTGCTCGCCGAGGCGCTCGCCGGCCTCGACCGCGCGATCATCGAGGCCGACGAGGCCGAGAGCAAGCTCCACGAAGCCGCGCGCGCGATGGAATATGATCCCGAACGGCTCGAGGCGACCGAGACGCGGCTGTTCGAACTGCGCGCGATGGCACGCAAGCATGGGTGCCAGCCCGACGAGCTTGCGGAACTCGCCGGAACGCTCGCTGCGCGACTCGATGCGATCGAGGGCGGCAGCGCGGGGCTTGCGAAGCTCGAGGCTGCGGTCGCCGAAAGCGCCGCCGCCTATACCCACGCCGCGACCGCGCTGTCCGACCAGCGCGGCAAGGCGGCGATCCGGCTCGACGCCGCGGTCGCAGGCGAACTCGTGCCGCTGAAGCTCGACGCCGCGCGTTTTCGGACCCTCGTCGAGCGGCTGCCCGCCGATCGCTGGGGACCGGAGGGAATGGACCGCGTCGAATTTCTCATTTCGACCAACCCCGGCGCGCCCTTTGCGCCGCTCGCGAAGATCGCATCGGGCGGCGAGCTGTCGCGCTTCATCCTCGCGCTCAAGGTCGCGCTTGCCGAAGAGGGCGGGGCGGACACGATCATCTTCGACGAAATCGACCGCGGCGTCGGCGGAGCCGTCGCGTCGGCGATCGGCGAGCGTCTCGCGCGCCTTGCGGGCGGGGGCAAGCAGCTGCTCGCGGTCACCCACAGCCCACAGGTTGCGGCGAAAGGCGCCGCCCATTTCATCATCGCCAAATCGAGCGAAGGCACGGTGACGCGCACAAGCGTCCACGCGCTCGACGAAGCCGGCCGGCGCGAGGAGATCGCGCGCATGCTGTCGGGCGCCGAGGTCACTGCCGAGGCGCGCGCGCAGGCCGAACGATTGCTGGAGACGATATGACGGATCAGGCGCAACGGTATCGGGAACAGGGCTATCTCGCGCTCTCCGCCTTCGTGCCCACCGAGGTGACGCACGCGCTGCTCGGCATGCTGAAATCCGACATGATCCGCGGCGGCGTGTCGTTCGACAAGCTGAAGCGCAAGCATGACCTGCTCGCGAACGAGGCGGTCGAAATCTATGGCATGCACTATCTGCCGCTATCGACTTTCCTCTGGGGCATGACGCCCGCGGTGACTGCCCTCGTCGGCCATGATCTCCGCCCGACCTATTGCTATTTCCGCATGTACCGTGCCGGCGACCTCTGCTTCGTCCATTCGGATCGCTATGCGTGCGAGCATAGCCTGTCGCTGCTGCTGGCGGCGAGCGACAACAAGGCCTGGCCGCTCGAGGTCGGATCGCAGCATATCGAAACCCCCCGCCAGCGCGCCGACGCCGATTTCGGCGACGAAGCCTATGGCTCGGTGCCGATGCTGCCCGGCGATGCGGTACTGTACCAGGGCGTCCACCGCGCGCATGGCCGCATGACGCCCAATCCCAATCGCTGGTCGGCGCATCTGTTCCTGCACTGGGTCGACCCGGCGGGTCCCTATGCAAGCCAAGCGTTCGAAGGGATGAATATTCCTGCGACCGAAACGCTCGCGATGGAGCGCGGATAAGCGATGGTGCTGCATCCGCTCGACCGCCCGATCTGGTCGATGCTCACCGGCCGGCAGGCGCATCTCGCTGAAGGCGATGCGCGCGCGCTGCGGATCGATCGTGGCTATGGCGTTTTCGGCGTTGCAGCCGACCTCAGCGCCAAGGCGCAGGCGTCGCTCGCCGCGCTCGTTCCAGGCGAGGGCGAGATCTGGATTGTCGAAGGCGAGCCTTGGGAGGTGCCCGCGGGCACGCGCGAGGTGAAGCGCGCCATCCTCGCGCAGATGGTCGCCGAGGGGCTGCCGTCCGAGCCGCGCGAGGGTGAACCCGCGATTCTCGCGCTCGGCGAGGATGACGCGCCCGAAATGGCCGCGCTTGCCGATCATGCGAAGCCCGGTCCGTGGGGTCCGAAGACGCACCGCTACGGACCCTTCTTCGGAATCCGCGAAGACGGCCGCCTGCTCGCGATGGCGGGGCAGCGTATCCTCGTTCCCGGCATGGCCGAGGTCAGCGGCGTCGCGACATGGGCCGATTGCCGCGGACGCGGGCTCGCGCGGGCGCTGATCGGCCATGTCATGCGCGAAATGGTGGCGCGCGGCGAACAGCCCTTCCTGCACAGCTACGCCGACAATGAAGGCGCGATCGGCCTCTACGAATCGCTCGGTTTCCGCATCCGGCGCGAGGTACATGTGCTGGTGATTGCGAAATGAACCGGCGCGAGCATCTTGCCGCGATGCTGGCGATGGCCGCGACACTGCTCCCCGCGCCGAAACTCCGCGCACTGGAGGCGAAGATGGAAGAAGCCGATCCGCAATATGGCCTGCTCGGCCAGATGATGGCGCAGCCGGGCAAGCGCGCCGAACTCGTCGCAATCCTCGCCGAAAGCACGGGCGCGATGCCCGGCAATATCGCCTATCTGATCGGCGAGGACAGTGTAAACGCCGACGCGATCTGGATCATCGAGCTGTGGGATAACAAGAAATCCCACGCGGCGTCGCTCAAGCTGCCCGCAGTGCAGGCGGCCATCGCAAAGGGGCGCCCGCTTATCGCAGGATTTGGTACTCGCGCCGAATTCACGCCGGTGGCAAAGACCGGTGCATGACCGAAATCGAATCCCTGTCCCAAGCCGAGGCCGCGAACGAATTGATGCGGCTCGCGAAGCAGATCGCCTATCACAGCAAGCGCTATCATGCCGAGGACGCGCCCGAGATTTCGGATGCGGAGTATGACGCGCTTGTCCGCCGCAACAATGAAATCGAAAACGCCTTTCCGCAACTGATCCGCGCCGACAGCCCGAACAACCAGGTCGGCGCCGCTGTCGAGGGATCGCCGCTCGCCAAGGTCACGCACCGGCAGCGGATGATGAGCCTCGACAACGCTTTCTCGGGCGAGGATGTCGAGGAGTTCGCCGCGCGCGTGCGGCGCTTCCTCAATCTCGGCGCCGATGCCGCAGTCGCGATGACCGCCGAGGACAAGATCGACGGGCTGTCCTGTTCGCTGCGCTATGAAAAGGGCAGGCTGGTGCAGGCCGCGACGCGCGGCGACGGCAGCGTCGGTGAGGATGTCACCGCCAACGTCCGCCACATCGCCGACATCCCGCAGGAGTTGCAGGGCGAAGCGCCCGACGTCTTCGAGATCCGCGGCGAGGTCTATATGGCGAAAACCGACTTCGTGGCGCTCAACACGCGATTGATGGAGGAGGGCAGGGCGCTCGCCGCGCAGCGCGAACAGGATTTCGATCCCGGGACAGTCCGTCAGTTCGCCAATCCGCGCAATGCCGCCGCGGGCTCTTTGCGTCAGAAGGACGCGAGCGTTACCGCTTCGCGCCCGTTGCGCTTTCTCGCGCACGGCTGGGGCGAGGTGAGCGCGCTTCCCGCCGAAACTCAGTTCGACACGATGAAGATGATCGAGGGCTGGGGCGTCCCGGTGTCGCCGTTGTTGAAGCGCTATGAGAGCGTGGCCGAGGTCCTCGCGCACTATGCCGGGATCGAGCGCCGCCGCGCCGAGATGAACTATGATATCGACGGTGTCGTCTACAAGGTCGACCGGCTCGACTGGCAGCAGCGGCTCGGCTTTGTCGCCAAGGCGCCGCGCTGGGCCATCGCGCATAAATTCCCCGCCGAACGCGCGCAGACGACATTGGAAGCCATCGACATCCAAGTCGGTCGCACCGGGAAGCTGACACCTGTGGGGCGCCTCACCCCGGTCACCGTCGGCGGCGTCGTCGTGTCGAACGTCACGCTTCACAACCGCGACGAGATCGGCCGCCTCGGTGTGCGGCCGGGCGACCGCGTCGTCATCCAGCGCGCGGGCGACGTGATCCCGCAGGTTGTCGAAAACCTCACCCGCGAAGAGGACCGCACGGCGTTCGCTTTCCCCGACCATTGCCCCGTCTGCAACAGCGAAGCGGTCGCCGAGGAAGGCGAGGTCGATGTCCGCTGCACCGGCGGCCTCATCTGCAACGCGCAGAAGTTCGAGCGCCTGCGTCACTTCGTCAGCCGCGGCGCGCTCGACATCGAGGGGCTCGGCGAGAAGAGCATCCAGGAATTTCTCGATCTCGGCTGGCTCGACAAGGGGCCCGCCGATATTTTCCGCCTGAAAAACCACAGCGCCGACCTGCTCGGGCGTGAGGGCTGGAAGGAAAAGTCGGTCGACAATCTCTTCGCCGCGATCGAGGCGAAGCGCGCGCCCGATGCGGCGCGGCTGCTCTTCGGGCTCGGTATCCGCCATGTCGGCGCGGTCACCGCTCGCGACCTGCTCAAGGGACTCGGCGATATAAGGCGGCTCCCCGAAAAGGCCGCCGAAATCCACACCTGGCTGGAAGCCAATCCGCGCGCCGAAGGCGAATCCGACGGCAAATATACGGCGCGCCGCGTCGATGCCTTCAAGGCGATCCTCGAAGTGCGCGCTGACGGCATCGGCATCGCGGTTGGCGAGGCGCTCGCCGATTTCTTCCACGAACCGCACAACCGCGACCTGTGGAACGATCTGCTCTCCGAGGTGTCGCCGCCGCTCTACGTCGTCGAGACGCGCGCGAGCGAGGTATCGGGAATGACCGTCGTCTTTACCGGCAAGCTCGAGACGATGAGCCGCGACGAAGCCAAGGCGCAGGCCGAGGCGCTCGGCGCCAAGGCTGCGGGCAGCGTGAGCGCGAAGACCGACCTGGTGGTTGCGGGGCCGGGTGCGGGGTCGAAGCTCAAGCAGGCGAGTGCGCTGGGCATCCGCGTGATCGACGAGGCCGGATGGGCAGAGATTGTTGCCGCGGCTGGATGATGATCCTACCTGTCGCGCAGCGATGGGGAGGGGGACCGTCCGCGAAGCGGATGGTGGAGGGGCCGCGACGCCGCGTCATTGCCCCTCCGTCAGCGCTTCGCGCTGCCACCTCCCCATGGCTTCGCCATAGGGAGGATATCCTAAGCGGTGCGCGCGATCACAGACGAGGCGGTCGAAATGCTGTGAGGGGACC
Organism: uncultured Sphingopyxis sp.; assembly: GCA_966417555.1. GTDB lineage: Bacteria > Pseudomonadota > Alphaproteobacteria > Sphingomonadales > Sphingomonadaceae > Sphingopyxis. The sequence continues at coordinate 288 of CBJKNR010000112.1, read as the reverse complement.
ACATGGCAAAGCGTGACTATCTTCAAAACCTGATGCGCGACCTCGAATCGCATACCGAGGTGCGGCGGTTCGGAAGCGGCTGGCTCTCGGGCTTTTTCGGGCTGCTCTTCGCGATCGCGGGCTTCTTCATGGTGATCGCGCTGCGCTTCCCCGACTGGTTCGCGACGCCCGAACTCGCGATCATCAAGGATTGGGGCGGCTTCCGGGGGCTCGTCCACGCGGTGCTCCTCGTCAGCTACGGCCTCTCGGTCGAACAGTTCGAATCCTTTTATGGGACGATCGTCGTCG
>CBJKNR010000111.1:0-9455 GCA_966417555.1 uncultured Sphingopyxis sp. | reverse complement strand
AGGCTTCCGCGCGGCATCGTCACGCCCAGCCATAATGCGCCCGGCGCGCGCTCCGCGAGGCGGCGCAGTACAAATTCATCCCTTTCTGCCCCCATTGCGATCAGAATCATATCCTCGCAATGGATCAGCAGATTCTTGAACTTCATCACGCAATCACCTTTTTCGGTGCGGCGATTGCCGATAGTGAGCATCCGCGTCAGCCGGCTCCAGCCATGGCGCGTGGTCGGATAGGCGATGATGTCGGGGGTGCCGTCGTCGAACACAAGCCGCGCTCCGACGACGAGCTTTATATCGGGCAGGTCAATTCCGTCTTCTGCGGCATCCTCGCGAAGCTTGCGCAGCCCGGTCAGTGCCCGCACCACCCCCGCGACGCTGTTACGATCCGCGATGCCGATGCCTTTCATGCCGAGGTTTATTGCCTCCGCCACCATCTCGGCGGGATGCGAAGCGCCGCGCAGGAAGCTGTAATTGGTCGCGGCGACCAGTTCGGCGAAGCGGGTTTCGGGGCCGGTTTCGGGCGTATCGCTCATGCGAAGACCCCGTGGATGTACCAGCGTGGGTCGGGCTTTTCGTCGTAGAGGCCGTGACGGAAGAGCCAGTAGCGGCGGCCCTGCGCATCCTCGACGCGGTAATAGTCGCGTGTGAGGCCGCCATTATCGCGGCGCCGCCACCATTCGGCGGCGATGCGTTCGGGGCCTTCGTAGCGGCGGATCGCATGAAAGGCCCGGCGCCAGCGGAAGCGCTGCGGCGGGCCGTCGGGGACCTCGGCGATCACTTCAATCGGTTGCGGCGGGTCGAAGAGGTGGAAGGGGCGCGTCGGCGGTTCGCCCGGCTCGGGCGCTTGCCAGGGTAGCGGCGCGGGCGCGTCGATCGCGGGCAGTTCGAGCTGCGCCTGTTCGGGGATATGCGTGTCGGCGGGGCGCAGCCGCCGCACCCGGCCGCGACCGAGCCGCGTCGCGAGCCGGTCGGCGAGCTCGTCGATCGCGGCCTCCCTGACCGCGCCGCCCTCAAGCTTGAGCTGGCTCGCACCGAGTGCCTCGAGTCGCGGCACCGCGAGACGGATCATGTCGAAGCCGAAGCCGGGGTCGAGCGGGTCGGCGAGGCCGTCCATCCGCTCGGCGAACAGGCGCATGACGAGGCCCGCGTCGCGCGTCGGGTGGCCGGTCTCGATCGCGATCGTCCGTGCGAGGCCGTCGCTGCGAAAGAATGTCGCACGGAAATGACGCCCGCCCTTGCCGCGCTTGGCGAGGGTCTCGATCGCTTCGGCGGCGAGTCCGGCAAGCACCTTGGCGGCGTGCGCGCTGCTGCCGAGCGGTTCGGCGAAGCGGCGTTCGGCGACGACCGGCGGTGGTTCGACGCGCGGGTCGAGCGGGCTCGGCGCATCGCCCAATATCCGGCGCAGCGCCATCGCGGCGTCGGCGCCGAAGCGCGCGGCGAGGTTCGCCATCGGGCGGCTTGCCAGATCGCCGATCGTCTTGAGACCCGCGCGGACGAGCGCGGTCGTCGCCTCGGGCTCGAGTTCGAGCGCGGCGACGGGCAGACGGCGGATCGCGCTGGCTTCGTCGGGGGCGGGGCGTGCCTGATAGCGCGCGAGCGCGCGCGCGGCGTCGGCGGTCGGGCCGAGCGCGTGGCGGAGCGTCATGCCGAGGCGGGCGAAACGCATCTCGACGTCGGCAACCAGCCCCGCCTCGCCGCCCAGGAGATGCTCGGCGCCCGCGATGTCGAGGATCAGCCCGTCGGGGGCATCGAGCGCGACGAGCGGGGTGTAGCGCGCGCAGCCCTGCGCGAGCCGGTCGAGCCATTGCTGGTCGAGCACCGGATCATGCGAAACGACGGCAAGCTCGCCGACCTGCGCGCGTGCGTCGGCGAGCGGCATGCCGGGGCGCAGTCCGACGGCGAGCGCGGTCGCATCGACGCTCGCGAGGCGCATCGCGCCGCGCTGCTTCTCGACGAAGACGAGCGGGGCGTCAGGCGGCCGCGGCGCCGTGCGAAGCCATCGCTCGGCGGGCAGGAAGGGGAAGAAGAGCGCCAGATAGCGCCGTTTCCCCGAAAGCTTGTTCGTCATGGTTCCAGTCCAGTCGCCAGCGCGTGCCCGCGGGGCCGCCGCGCCAGCGCAGCAGTTCGAGGTAGAAGGCGGGCGCGCAGGGGGCATTGGCTTCGAGCGCGCGCGAAGCGGCGGCAGCGACGCTCCAGCGCGTTTCGGCGACGCTCGGTGCGGGCACGGCATTCAGGCGAAGCATCAGCAGCGTCGTTCCCGCGTCGCGCGCGCCGAGCGCGAGGCGGCGCCCCGCGGTGAGGTCGAGCAGGGGGAATTTGCCCCAGCTCTCGACGATCACCGCTGCCGACCCGGCGCAGCGGATCGCATCGTTCGCGCAGGCGAGCAGCTTTTGCGGGTCGGGCGTTTCGACGAGCAGCAGCCGGTCGGGGTCGCCGCCGAGTTCGGCGATGCCGGGGGCATAGATGTGACCGGTGCGTTTGCCGGCGTCGCTCGTGCGGAGCCAGATCAGCGGCGCTTTTCCCGGGGTGCGCATCGCAAGAAGTGCGGCAAAGGCAGCGGCGTTCGTCGCGTCGAGCGCGTCGGCGGCGAAAAATTCATGGGTGCGTCCGATCGCCAGGCCGCCGCCGAGCGCTGCGTCAAAGGAGGCATGGCCACTCGCGAGCCAGCCGTCGGCTCGGCGGCTTTCGGGGCCGCCACTGGCGGCCAGCCGGGCGATGCGCTGGCGCAGCCCGGCGAGAGGTTGGATCGACTCGCGCATCATATGTTCCTGATATGTTCTATTAGCGCTTCTGAAGCGGCGCTTGTCAAGAAGGGTCAGGAAATGCTTCAGTCAGAAAGGGTTAGGGGATGCTGGCTCCGCTTCCCGCGCTGCTGTCGCCGCCCAGTGCGCGGAAGAGCGCGATTCGGGTGCTGACAAGCAAAAGCTGCGTCGCGATCTCGCTCCGCCGCGCCGAATAGAGGCTGCGCTGCGCGTCGAGGCTGGAAAGGAAGCTGTCGACCCCGCCCTTGTAGCGCGCGTCGGTGAGTGTCGCGGTATCGGCGGCGGCTGCGGTATTGGCGGCGGCGGCGCGCACGCGTTCGGAAATCGTGCCCTGGACCGCGAGCGCGTCGGCGACTTCGCGAAACGCCGTCTGGATCGCGCCTTCATAGCCCGCCAGCGCCGCGTCGCGCTGCGTCTCGCTGACCGCGACACCGGCGCGGCGGCCGCCGGCGTCGAAGATCGTCGCCGTCGCGTCGCCGCCTGCCGACCAGTTGAACGACCCGCTGTCGAACAGGCCCGAGAGCGCATTGCTCGCAAAGCCGAGCAGTCCGGTCAGCGAAATCGACGGGAAGAGCCGCGCGCGCGCGACGCCGATGTTCGCGTTCGCGGCGCGCAGGTCATATTCGGCCTCGATCACATCGGGGCGCCGCAGCAATATTTCGGAGCTGACCCCCGCGGGCAGCGCCACGACCGACGGCGTGACTTCGGTCAGGCTCGCAGGCAGCAGCGCGCGGTCGACGTCGCTGCCGACAAGCAGGCGGATGAGATTCTCGTCCTGCGCGAGCGCGGTCCTCTGCTGCGCGATCGAATCCTCGGCGGTTGCGAGGATCTGTTCGGCCTGGCGGAGGTCGGTGCGCGGCGCGACGCCGCCGTCGAGCCGCGCCCGGGTCAGCCGCACGCTTTCGCGCGCATTGGCGGCGGTGTCCTCGGCAATTTTCAGCAGGTCGCGGTCGGCGCCATAGCCCGCCCAAGCGTCGACGAGATCGGCAATCAGCGCGAGGCGCACGGTGCGCGCTGCCGCTTCGGTGCCGAGCGCGCGGTTACGATCGGCCTCGGTCGCATTGGCGAGCCGTCCGAACAGGTCGAGTTCGAAGCCGGTGATGCCGCCACGCAGCGAGAAATCGCCGCTTCCGTTGCCTGGGGCGTTGTCCGAATAGCCCGCGCCTGCGGTCACCCCGAATTCGGGAAATTGCGCCGAGCGCGTGACGCGCACCTGCGCGCGCGCCGCGGCGACATTGGCATAGGCGATGCGCAGGTCGCGATTGTTCGCGAGCGCCTGTTCGGTCAACGCCTGCAGCCGCGGATCGGTGAAGACGCTTTTGTAGGAGAGGATCGGCAGCGCCGCCTCGCTCTGCAACAAATAGGCGTCGCCGGCGGGCCAGCTTTGCGGGACGGGCGGCGCGGGCAACACCGTCTTCGGCGCGAGCGAGCAGCCGGCGAGTGCGAGCGTGCCGGCGAGGAGGAGGGCGCGGGTGCCGATCATGCCGGCACCTCGGCCGTCCCGTCGTCCTTCTTCTTGCCGAAGCGCGCGCGCGCCGCGGCGAGGCCGTCGCGCACGCCGCGGCGGACGAGCACGAAGAAGAGCGGGATGAAGAAGATCGCGAGGAAGGCGGCGGTGAGCATGCCGCCGATCACCGAGGTGCCGATCGCGACCCGGCTGTTCGCGCCCGCGCCGGTCGCGATCGCAAGCGGCAGCACGCCGAAGATGAAGGCGAAGCTCGTCATCAGGATCGGGCGCAGGCGAATGCGCGCCGCCTCGACCGCCGCCTCGATCACGCGCTTGCCCTTGCGTTCCTCCTGTTCGGCGAACTCGATCATCAGGATCGCATTTTTCGCAGCCAACCCCATCGTCGTGAGCAGGCCGATCTGGAGATAGACGTCATTCTCGAGCCCGCGAAGGTTGACCGCGAACACTGCGCCGATCAGCCCCAGCGGAATGACCAGCAGCACCGCGAGCGGGATCGACCAGCTTTCGTAAAGCGCGGCAAGGCAGAGGAAGACGACGAGCAGGGACAGGCCATAGAGCAAGGGCGCCTGCCCCGACGAGAGGCGTTCCTGATAGGAGGATCCCGACCAGGCGACGCTGGTGCCGGGGATCTCGCCCGCCATGCGTTCCATCTCGTCCATCGCCTCGCCCGAACTGGTGCCGGGCGAAGGCTGGCCCGAGATTTCGAAGGCCGGCACCCCCTGGAAGCGCGAGCTGCTGCTCGGCGTCGTCGACCAGCCGGTCCGGGCGAAGGCCGAGAAGGGCGACATCTCGCCGTCGGCCGAGCGGACATACCATTGGCCAAGGTCTTCGGGCTTCGCGCGATAGGGGGCGTCGCCCTGGACATAGACGCGCTTGACGCGGCCCTTGTCGATGAAGTCGTTGACGTAGCGGCCGCCCCATGCGGTCGCGAGCGTCGAATTCACATCGGCATTGTCGATGCCATAGGCGGTGAGCCGCTGTGTATCGACGTCGATCCTGAGCGTCGCGACGTCGGGCAGGTCGGACAGGCGCACCGAGGTCAGCTTCGGATTTTCGTTCGCCATCGCGAGCAGCCTGTCGCGCGCTTCGGCGAATTCGGCGCGGCTCATCCCGCTGCGATTCTGGAACTGCATGGTGAAGCCCGCCGAATCGCCGAGTCCGCGCACCGCGCCCGGTACGAGCGCAAATATCTGCGCATCGCGGAGGCCGCTTAGCGCCTTGCGCGCGCGCTCGACGATCGCGTCGGCGGTATTCTCCTGGCCCGGACGGTCGTCCCAATGGGCCAGGTTGACGAAACCCTGCCCGGTGTTCTGTCCCGCCGCCGCACCGCCGCCGCCGCCCGCAATCAGGAACAGCGCCTGCGTGTTCGCCTTTTCCTGCGTCAGGAAATATTTTTCGACTTCGTCCCGCACCTCGAGCGTGCGCGCCTGCGTCGCGCCGGCGGGCAGGCGGAACTGCACCTGCACGCGCCCCTGATCCTCGTTGGGCAGGAAGCCGCTCGGCAGGCGGAGGAACAGGAAGACGAGCGCCACGAGCAGCACCGCATAGATCGCGAGGAACAGCCATTTGCGGTCGACGACCCTGGTGACGCTGCCGACATAGCGCTCGACCGAGTGGTCGAAACGCGTGTTGAAGCCATTTTTCGCGCGTTCGAGCAAGGCATGGAAACGCGGAAAACGCCCGCCCCCGGACGCGCGGTCGCCATGGCTTTTCGGCTTGAGCAAGGTCGAGGTCAGCGCCGGGCTCAGGATCAGCGCGACGAGCACCGACAGCGCCATCGCCGAAACGATGGTGACCGAGAATTGCCGGTAGATGACGCCGGTCGAGCCGCCGAAGAAAGCCATGGGCAGGAACACCGCCGACAGCACGAGCGCGATCGCGATCAGTGCGACCTGCAATTCCTGCATCGACTGGATCGTCGCCTCGCGCGCCGACATGCCGGGATTTTCTTCCATCAACCGCTCGACATTCTCGACCACGACGATCGCATCGTCGACGAGCAGGCCGATCGCGAGCGTCAGCCCGAACAGGGTGAGGGTGTTGATGCTGAACCCCAGCATGTAGAAGATGGCGAAGGTGCCGAGGAGCACGACGGGCACCGCGATCGCGGGGATCAGCACCGCGCGCCAGCTTTGCAGGAAGACGAACATCACGAGGATCACGAGCAGGATCGCCTCGAACAGCGACTTCTGCACCTCGCTCACCGACAGCTTGATAAAGGCGGTCGCGTCGTTTGCATAGCTATAGGTCAGGCCGTCGGGGAAATCGGCGGCGAGTTCCTCCATGCGCGCCTTGACGCGGTCGGCGGTCTCGAGCGCGTCGGAGCCCGGCGAGAGCGAGATCGACATCCCCGCGCCGGGGTGCCCGTTGATGCGGCTGATCACGGCGTAGCTTTCGGCGCCGATCTCGACCCGCGCGACATCCCTGATCCGCACCGTCGATCCGTCGGGCAGCGTCTTCAATATGATATTCTCGAACTCGGGCACCGTCTGCATGCGCGACTGCGCGGTCACCGTCGCGTTGAGCATCTGCCCCTGCGGCGCCGGCAGACCGCCGACGTCGCCCGCCGCGACCTCGCTGTTCTGCGCGGTGATCGCCGAGATCACGTCGCCCGGCATCAGCGATACCGCGGCGAGCCGCTGCGGGTTGAGCCAGATGCGCATCGCGTGCGGCGCGCCGAAGATATTGACCTCGCCGACCCCCTCGACGCGCGAGAGCGGGTCCTGGATGTTCGACGCCATATAGTCGGACACGTCCTGGTTCACACGCGTGTTGGTCTCGTCATAAACGCCGACAAGCAGCAGCGTGTCCGAGTTGGACTTGGTGACGCGCACGCCCTGCTGCTGCACCTGCTGCGGCAGGCGCGAGATCGCCGACTGGATCTTGTTCTGGACCTGCACCTGCGCGATGTCGGGGTCGGTTCCCTTCTCGAAGATCGCGGTGATGTTCGCCTGCCCGCGCGAACTCGATTGCGAGCTGAAATAGAGGAGGCCGTCGATCCCGGTCAGCTGCTGTTCGAGCACCTGCGTGACGCTGTTCTCGATCGTTTCGGCGGAGGCGCCGGGATAGGTGGCGCGGATATTGACCTGCGCCGGCGCGATGTCGGGATATTGCTCGATCGGCAGCGAGAAGAGCGCGCCCGCGCCGCCGAGCATGACGATGATCGCCAGCACCCAGGCAAAAATCGGCCGGTTGATGAAAAGGCGCGACATGGCCTGTTACTTGCCCTTTGCCTCGGCGTTGCCGCCGCCTTTGGTTGTCCCCTTGGCGGGTGCCCCGACGCGCTGCGCGCTGCTCGCCGGCACCGGGCGGATCGGCGCCCCCTGTCGCAGGTTGCCGATGCCCTGCGTGATCACGCGCTCGCCGGGCTTGAGGCCGTCGGTGACGACCCAGTTCGCGCCCGCGGTCCGGTCGGCGACGATCCTGCGCCGCGCCGCCTTGTTGTCCTTGCCGACGAGATAGACGAACGCCGATCCGTCGAAATCGCGCTGGACCGCAGCCTGCGGCAGCAGGATCGCCGACGGGTTCACCGCCTGGTCGAACAGCGCGGTCACGAACATGCCCGGCAGCAATATGCCCCGGGGATTGGGGAAGCGCGCGCGCAGCGTGACCGTGCCCGTCGCCTCGTTGACCGTGACATCGGAAAATTGCACCGTTCCGGCAAAGGGATAGGCGCTGCCATCCTCCATGCGCAGCCGCACCGACGTGCTGCCCGCGGTCACCCCGCCGCTCTCGATCGCCTGCCGCAACGCCGTGAGTTCGGCGCTCGACTGCTGCATGTCAACATACATCGGGTCGGTCTGCTGGATCACCGCGAGCGGTGCCGCCTGGCTTGCGCTGACCAGCCCGCCCGGCGTGACGAGCGAGCGTCCGATGCGGCCGCTGATCGGTGCGGTGACCGTCGCAAAGCGCAGGTTGATGCGCGCGGTTTCGAGCGCCGCGCCATTCTGCGCGACCGCGGCGCGCGCCATCCGCGCCTGCGCGAGCGCGTCGGTATAATCCTGCTCGGCGACCGCCTGCATCTTCGCGAGCGGTTCGAGGCGGCGCGCGCGCTCTTCGGCCGCCTGCGCGCTCGCGCGTGCGCTCGCGAGGTTGGCGACCGCCTGATCGACGCTGGCCTGATAGAGGCTCGCGTCGATCTGATAGAGCGGCTGGCCGGCGCGGACGAAGCCGCCCTCGGTGAACAGGCGGCGGCGGATCAGGCCGTTCACCTGCGGCCGGACCTCGCTTGTTTCATAGGCGACGGCGCGGCCGCCCAGCGACGTGGTAACGGGCACCGGTTCGACCCTGACGGTGACATAGCCGACCTCGGGCGCGCCGCGGCCACCCTTTTCTTCTTCGGCCGAGCAGGCGGCCAGCGACAGGGCGATGGCACACAGGGCTCCCGCGCGGAGCAGCGGCCTCTTGTCCAGCATAGGGGTCAATCTCGTTTCGGGTCGCAACGGAAGGGAGGATTTGCGCCTATTCAACCCATTGCCCCCTCGCTGGCAAGCCTATTGGGCGCGATGAGACAAATTGCGACACTTTTCCCGCGCCGCGGCTTCGACGGGCGATTCCGGCCCGAGTGCCGATGGCGCCCGGTCCCGGGAGGTGCCATTTCGACGCGTTCAATGGTTCCCCGGGGCGAACGGCCTTCCGGATCCATTCGATCGGCGGAGGTTCTATCGTCCCGGCGGCGGCGCGACCGACTGCCGCTCGACGAAGGTCGACGCGAGCATATTGCTTTCCTCGTCGCCGCCCTTGGTGCCCGGGCTCAGGAAGTCGGGAACGAGTGTCTGCGCGGCGCGGACGCCCATCTCGCGGATCGGCCAGCGCACGGTGCTGAGCGCAGGCCAGATATGCGTCGCAGTGGGGCTGTCGTCGAAACCGATGATCGACAGTTCGCCTGGCACCCTGATCCCCTTTCCATGCGCGACGCTCATCATCCCCGCCGCCATCTCGTCGTTCGAGCAGAAGACTGCGGTCGGCGGCGCGGCCAGCGAGAGCAAGGCCTCGCCCGCCTCGATCCCGGCGGTGTAGCGATAATTGCCGGGCGCATAGAGTTCGGCGGGAAGGTCGAGACCCGCCTCGGCCAGCGCTTCGCGGAACCCCTCCTCGCGCTCGGCGGCCGAGCGGAAACCGGCGGGGCCGCGCACGAAGCCGATGCGGCGGTGGCCGAGCGCCACGAGCCCGCGCACCGCCTCGGCGACGACCTCGCGATCGTTTGACGAGATGCAATGTTTCGCATC
>CBJKNR010000110.1:0-9512 GCA_966417555.1 uncultured Sphingopyxis sp. | reverse complement strand
CTGATCGAGCTGATTTCATCGGGCGTATCATCGTCATCGATGACAACTTTCTGCATCGAGCCGACCAGCGTTTCCTGCAGATCCTTCGGACGGATCGTCTGTTCGGCGATCTCGCGCAGCGCAACGACGGGGTTCTTGTCGCGGTCGCGATCGACGGTCAGCTCCGAGCCGCCCGAGATTTCGCGGGCGCGGTGCGCCGACAGCAGAACCAGGTCGAAGCGGTTGGGAACTTTGTCGACGCAATCCTCGACGGTAACGCGGGCCATGTTGTTTCCTTAGATATAGGAGAGGCCAGCCTTTCGGGCTGGCAGCAAGCGCTGCGCGCTAGCAGCCCGGCCGCCCGATGTCAATCAAAGCGCTGCACTTGCGGCGCCCGCCGCGGCCAGCCTATGAACCTCATGATGAGCGAAGCCCATACCTCCGCCGACCTGTCGCAAAGATTGACGGCGGATGTGGCCGGGCACCGTATTGCGCTGATATTTGACGGCGGCGAGCGGCTGGCGCGCCTGCTCGACCTTATCAATGGCGCGATCCACAGCATCGATATCATCATGTATATCTTCAAGGGCGATGCGGCGGGTATCCGCATCGTCGACGCGTTGCTCCTTGCCGCAAAACGCGGCGTCCGCGTACGCGCGGTCATTGACAGCTTCGGATCGGGCGACACGCCCGACGGCCTGTTTGCACCGCTCCGTGAAGCGGGTGGCACCGTGACGTTCTTCTCGCGCCGCTGGCGCTCGACCTACCTGATCCGCAACCATCAGAAGCTGATCCTGATCGACGAATATATCGCGATCACGGGCGGGTTTAACATCGCCGACGACTATCTGAGCCCGCCACGCAGCGACTGCTGGTTCGACATCGGAATGATCGTCAGGGGCCCGAGCGTCGCGCGCGCGGCGCAATGGTTCGAGGAAATCCACGACTATACGGTCAACGACGACGGCAAGGTTCTCACCCTGCGCCGCCTGATCCGCGAATGGCCCATCGACGACGGCGCGGTCTCATGGCTTGTCGGCGGACCGACGCAGCGCCTCTCGCCCTGGGCGCGTGCCGTGCGCGCCGACCTTGAGGATGCGCGCCAGCTCGATATGGCAATGGCCTATTTCTCGCCCGGCCAAGGCATGCTCCGCCGGCTCGGGCGAGTGGCGCGGCGCGGCCGCGCGCGCTTTGTCATGGCCGGCAAGTCGGACAATCCGGCGACAATCGGGGCGTCGCGGCTGCTCTATGGCTATCTGCTGCGCAAGACCGCCGATGTCTGGGAATATCAGCCGTGCCGGCTGCACATGAAGCTGATCGTCATTGACGATGTCGTCTATATCGGATCGGCCAATTTCGACGTCCGCAGCCTGTTCGTGAATGTCGAGGTGATGGTGCGCATCGCCGACGCCGGTTTCGCCGAAAAAATACGCAATTTCCTTGGCCAGCTCCGCCCTGATTGCGAGGTCATCACGCCGGAATCGCACAAGGCACGCGGCAACTGGCTGACGCGCATCCGCTGGACGCTCGCCTGGTTCGTCGTCGGCGTGGTCGATTATACGGTGTCGCGAAAGCTGAACTTCGGGCTCGGCGACCCCGACCCCGAAGTCTGATCGAGGAGTTCAGGACCGATCGAGATTTGGTTTCTGGTGAGTCGAAAATGGTGGTTTTTCGTGACCCGGAGCGCAGCGTGCTTTTTGCACGTGAGCACCGGAAGCGCGGAAGGCCGCCATTTGCAGGCCGCCAGAGGCCAAATGTTGATCGGTCCTAGTCTTTCCAGCCCCAGAAGAGGAAGCAGGGCGGGACATTCACCCATTCGAACGCATTGTCGATGCGGTTGAAATGTGCCGCGAGGAAGTCGCGCGCGCGCGCGCGGAACTGATAGACGAGAAAGGCGCCGCCGGGGCGCAATACGCGGTGCGTCGCCGCGGCGATCGCGGGACCAACGCCAGCCGGCAACGTCGAGAAGGGCAGGCCCGAGAGGACATAATCGGCCTGCTGGAAGCCATGCGCGCGAATGATCTCCTCGACGTCGGCTGCCGAGCCGTGGACCGCGATGAATCGACTGTCGCGGATATCCTTCCGCAAATAGTCGATGAAATCCTCGTTCGTGTCGATCGCGATCAGCGTCGCATCACCCGCCATGCGTTCGAGCACGGGGCGGCAGAAGGTACCGACGCCCGGGCCGTATTCGACGAACAGCTTTGTATTCTTCCATTCGACGGGGCGCAGCATGTGGCGGATCAGCGTCGGCGACGACGGCACGATCGATCCCACCATGACCGGATGCTTGATGAAGCCGCGGACGAACATGCCCCACGGCCCGAAAAAGCGTTTGAGGCCCTCGCGCAGCCGGCGGGCCAGCGGGGCTTTCGTTTGTTGGGCCTGCGCCCGCGGATTGGTCATGATGGCTTTCGCGTTGTTGCGGTTGGTCAAATGCGTGGCAAAATCATGACGGTCACGCAAGGAAAGAGTCTGTCTTGACTCTGGACAGGCAGCCGCCCGCGTGTAGGGAGAGGCGGCGTTATCGGGCAAAAACAAGAAGGGGCGGACATGGCGACATCATCGCATTCCATCCCCTCGGACCGCATGGCGGTGCTCTTTGCGGTTATGCTGGTCGCGGCGGCAGGCAATACCGCGATGCAGTCGATCCTGCCCGCGATCGGCGCCAAACTGCATATCCCCGACGTCTGGGTCAGCCTGGCCTTCAGCTGGTCGGCGCTGCTTTGGGTGCTGACCGCGCCGCATTGGGCGCGCCAATCGGACAAGCGCGGGCGCAAGGCGCTGATGGCGCTTGGCGTAATCGGTTTTCTCTCCTCGATGGCGCTGTGCGGTCTCGTCTTGTGGTCCGGCCTGCAAGGCTGGCTCGCAGCGGGAATAACCTTCATCCTCTTCGCGCTGTTCCGCAGTCTCTACGGCGGCCTCGGATCCGCAGCGCCGCCTGCGGTGCAAGCCTATGTTGCCGCGCGAACCGATCCCGAACAGCGTACCCAGGCGCTGTCCCTGGTATCCTCGTCATTCGGACTCGGGACGGTGATCGGGCCGGCGATTGCGCCCTTCTTCATCCTGCCCCTCGTCGGCCTCGCGGGTCCGTTGCTCATATTCGCGCTGATCGGCCTCGCGGTCCTGATTGCGCTGCGTTGGCGTCTGCCCAACGACGTCCCGCGTTTCGCGGCACGCGGGGCGATCGTCTCCTACCCGACAACCGGCGCATCGCCACAAACCGCGACGGAGGAAGCCGAAGAGCAGATCATCGATCAGCCCGAGATCGCAACACAACCGCTCCGCTGGGCCGACTCCCGCGTTCGCCCCTGGCTGCTCTCCGGTCTGTTCGGTGGCCAGGCGCAGGCGATGATGCTCGGCGTTATCGGCTTCCTGATCCTCGACCGCCTGCATCTGCGCCTGCGTCCCGATGAAGGGGCTGCGATGACGGGCATCGTGTTGATGGCGGGCGCTTTCGCGACGCTGCTTTCGCAATGGGGGCTGATTCCGTTGCTCAAAATGTCACCGCGTACTGCGGTTCTTTGCGGCGCCGGGCTCGGAGGCGCCGGTCTGGTGACGACCGGCCTCTCCTCCGACTTTCACGGCATTGTGATCGGTTTTGCGCTGGCCTCGCTCGGCTTCGGGCTGTTCCGTCCGGGTTTCACCGCGGGGGCTTCATTGTCGGTGCCGCGACGCGATCAGGGCAGCGTCGCGGGCATGACCGCATCGATCAACGGGTCGGCCTATATCGTATCGCCCGCGATCGGTGTCCTGCTCTACAATTGGCATCCGATGGTCGCCTATGGGCTGATGGCCGGCTTTTGCGGCTGGCTGGTCCTGTGGGGCTGGTCCGCGCTGAAACCGGACCAGCCCGCAGGTTAGACGAAGCTCAGTCCTTGGGGTCCTCATGCTTGCGCTCGCGCGAGGGCTTGAGCATGCCCGGCGCAAAAAAGCCGATCGGATCGACGCTCATTGCGGCCTGCTTGATCTCGCCCTGGATCTTTTCATAATCCTTTTCCATCGCCTCGGTCACCGATGCGCGCGTGTCTTTCAGCGCGGTCTCGAAATCCTCCATCGTCACCGTCTCGCTGCCCATCGAGCGCTTGAGCGCGGCAAGGCCGGCGCGGCGCGTCAGGTCTTCGAGATCGGCGCCGGTAAAGCGATCCGACTTCCCGGCAAGCGCGGCGAGATCGACGTCGGCCGCCAACGGCATCTTGCCCGTCTGGATTTCGAGGATACGCTTGCGACCCTCGGCATTGGGCACCGAGACATAGATCAGCTCGTCGAGCCGCCCCGGACGCAGCAGCGCCGGGTCGATCAGGTTCGGACGATTGGTCGCGCCGATCACGACCACCGACTGCATCTCCTCGATCCCGTCCATCTCGGCGAGGATCGTGTTGACGACGCGCTCTGTGACCTGCGGCTCGCCCGACGTCCCGCTCCCGCGCGCGGGGACAAGGCTGTCGAGTTCGTCGATGAAGACGATCGTCGGCGCCACGGCCCGTGCTCGCTGGAACAGCCGCGCAATCTGCTGCTCGCTCTCGCCATACCATTTCGACAGGAGATCCGACGATTTGATCGAGATGAAATTGGCGTCGGATTCGCGCGCCGCCGCCTTTGCCAGCAGCGTCTTGCCGGTTCCGGGCGGCCCATAGAGCAGGAAGCCCTTGGCCGGGCGAATCCCGAGCCGGCGGAACGCCTCGGGATTCTTCAGCGGCAGCTCGATCCCTTCGATCAGCTTGTCGCGCGCTGCGTCGAGCCCGCCGATGTCGCTCCAGCGCGTCTTGGGCGCCTGCACCATCACTTCGCGCATCGCCGACGGCTGGACGCGCTTCAGCGCATTGTTGAAGTCCTCGCGGGTGACGCGCAGTTCCTCGAGCACCTCGGGCGGAATCGTCCCATCCTCGAGGTTGAGCTTGGGCATGATCCGCCGGACGGCTTCGATGGCAGCTTCGCGGGTCAGCGCCGCCATATCGGCCCCGACAAAGCCGAAGGTCGTGCGCGACAGCTCGTCCAGATCGACATTTTCGCCAAGCGGCATGCCGCGCGTGTGAATGCCCAGGATTTCGCGTCGTCCCTTCTCGTCGGGAACGCCGATCACGATTTCGCGATCGAAGCGACCGGGCCGCCGCAGCGCCTCGTCGATTGCGTCGGGGCGGTTGGTCGCCGCGATGACCACCAGATTCGTCCGCGGTTCGAGCCCGTCCATCAGCGTCAAAAGCTGGGCCACGATTCGCTTTTCGGCCTCACCCTGCACCTGTCCGCGCTTGGGTGCGATCGAATCGATCTCGTCGATGAACAGGATCGAGGGGGCGGATTTGGTCGCCTGCTCGAAGATATCGCGCAGTCGCTTTTCGGATTCGCCATAGGCCGACCCCATGATCTCGGGGCCGTTGATCAGGAAGAATTGCGCTTCGCTTTCATTGGCGACCGCGCGCGCAAGGCGTGTCTTGCCCGTTCCCGGCGGCCCGTGCAGGAGCACGCCGCGCGGCGGGTCGACACCCAAGCGGCGAAACAGCTCAGGGTAGCGGAGCGGCAACTCGACCATCTCGCGCAGCTGGTCGATCGTCTCGCCCAGTCCGCCGAGATCGTCATAGGTAACGTCGGTGCGCCGCGCGTCCTGTGGTTCCTGATATTCGGGGAGAAGCTCGATTTCTGTATTCTCGTCGATGAAGACGACGCCCTTGGGGTTCGCCGAGACGACGAGCAAGCGCACCTCGGCAAGCGCATAGGCCGGCGCGTTGAGCATCTGGCGCAGCTGCGGCGGCATGTCGCCCGCCGACACGCGCTGCTGGCCCGCGGTCGCTACCGTGTCTCCGGCAACGAGCGGGCGGCCAAAAAAGCTGCGCTTGAGCGCATTGGCCGACCCTTGCAGCCGCAAATTCTCCTGTGCCGGGGCAAATACAACGCGTGTCGCCGGACGCGTCTCGACCCGGCTGAGCACGACCATGTCGCCGGCCCCCGCGCCCGCATTGGCGCGCTGCAGACCGTCGAGGCGAATAACCTCCAGCCCCTCGTCTTCGGCATAGGGCGCAACGATCCGCGATGCGGTTTCGCGCTTGCCCGAAATCTGGACAATATCGCCCTCGGTCACTCCCAGTTCGGCCATCGCCGACCGCGGAATGCGCGCGATCCCGCCGCCGCTTTCCTCGGCCCGGGCATTCGCCACCTGCAGTTTGACCTGTTTTTCTTTTACCACTGCGTCGGCCAAGGCGTATCTCCCGCAAAGTCTTCGGAATGCGAAAGATAGGATGGTGGTTCCCGATTTGCGACCCCCCGGATGCGCCTTGGGTCCCGCGATCTATGACGCACTGCACAAAATTCTGGCATGTCCGACGGGCTCATGCCATCATCGGCGACCGATATGCCACGTCTTCCTCCCCTCAGCAGCATGGAAGCTTTTCTGGAGGTCGCCCGCCACGGCACGGTAAAGGCGGCGGCGATCGAACTCGGCCTGTCGATGCCCGCGCTGTCGCGCCGGATCCAGACGCTGGAACATTCGGTCGGCCGCCCGCTGTTCAATCGCCATCATCACGGGCTGAGCCTCACCGAAACCGGACGCGCACTGCACGAACAACTGTCCCCGATTCTCGACGAACTGCGAACAGTGATCGGGCAGGTCGGCGGCCCCGACGCCTCGCTTCGCCTTCACCTCAACGTCCTGCCGCTCTTCGCGCAGCAACGCCTCTTTCCGCGGCTCCCCGAACTCCGGCGCCAGCATCCCGAACTGCACATCGACATCGACACCATGTCGCATGCCGAAGCACGGCTGGGCGATGGCATCGACGCCGCGATCGCGCTCGCCCGCTCGATCGACCCGGCGCTCTATGCGGCGCGGCTCGACCAGGATCAGGTGTTCCCGATCGCGTCAAAGGCGCTGGTCGACGGCGATCGGCCGATCACGGTTCCCGAACAGATGCAGCGGATGACGGTACTTCTCCACCGCGAGATGCCCGAGACCTTCGCCGAATGGAAAAAGGCGATCGGCATGCCTTATCTGGAACCTGCCGGGATCGATTATTTCGATTCGGGGCCCTTGATGCTGGAGGCGGCGGCGCAGGGAATCGGCGTTGCCTTCATGCACGGCCACCATTTCGACGACGCCCATGACCCGCGGCTCGTCCGCCTCTTCGATTTCGACGTCGACAGTCCGTACAGCTACTGGTTCGTCTGCCGCCCCCGCGCGCTTCGCCAGCCCGCGGTGAAGCTGTTCCACGACTGGTTGCTCGCCGCCAAAATCTGAGTTCCGGTTTCAGACCAATGACAGTTCAGCAGTATATCGGTTGCCGATACTCGTCAGGCACAGGAATATCAGCGCCATTTTTCTGAACGTCATGTTGAAATAGGAGCAATCGCGATATTCTTCGGGAAGCGATGACATCTCGTCCCTGTAGCTCATCACTTCCTTGCTCTCGACCAACTCGAAACCAGCCCGGGAAAAATCGTCCACGACATTTTGCGCGCTCCGGATCCGCACGACGCACTCGCCCGCCGAATCCGATCCATGTTCGGGCGTTATTTCCTGAACCGAATAGAAATCATCGCCCGACTTCCGGAGTGGCGAGCGGCTGACGAAAATCGTGTCGCCCGACAGTTTCGACAGGGCCGAAATGAACGCGGTCGAATTGAGAATATATTGCAGCGTGCCGATCAGGATCGACAGGCCATATTGTCCGTTCGCCGGCATATCAGTCTCGAAACGCACACGATCGCCCAGCACGCGCCTGCCGATCCGGCAGGATTCGGCGCCGTCCACAACAGTATAAGGCGTTTCACCCAGATGTTTGCGCAGAACGATGAAATTGTCGCCAAAGCCGCCGCCGACATCGAGTATCGGAGCCCCTCCGTTGCGCCGGATCAAGGCCTTCAACGGGCTCATCGTCCGCGGCAGGGCGTTGCCATATCGCACGGTTCGCGCCAGTTCGCGCACCCGGTCTGCCACCGTGACGCGGCTCAATTTTTCGGCATAACGATCCATATGGGACACCCATTGCGGGGTTTCCCACGGGCTCGGAAGGTCGGGTGTTTCGGACACCTCGTGAAAAACATGATTGAAAGTCGCCAACGCCGCGCTCCTCACGAAGCGCCCCACCTGTCAGCGACATCTTTGGGAAAAAGATGACGCCGTCAAGACAATAGGCATCGTCCCTTGAGGCCAGAGTAGCCCCCTTTCCGGGAAACTCGGCCCTGCGTCACTGAAACCCGTTGCCTTTAAGGCGAACGCCACCAATACGGCCGGTAAGATACACGCCCCGCCGACCGCCGGTAACATCCATTCGGCCGACCTCCACTTTCAGCATCCCTTCGTCGGAGCGCAGAGCCATTCGCGAGGGATCGGCAAGCCGTCCGGTCAGGCGGTCAATCGTCAGCACGCCTTCGCCCGCCATGCCGTGCTGCAACACGATCGTCTTGTACGTCGTCTCGACGGTGTTGCTGTTGCGAAAATCCAGCGAGCCTATCCGCACCGACCGCCAGCGATCGAAGAGCGCGACCGGATAGCTCGGATAATTCTCGACGCGCAACTCGCCGATGTCGACCGATGCCACGCGATTTATGCTCAGCGCTATGGCATTGCCGCCCGAATGGTGCGGATAGCTGGGCACCGAATTGGCGATCCGGCCTCCATCGAGATCGAGGCGGGTGATGCGGATATCGTCATTGATGACATTGGGATCGTCGGACGTGATCTGCACCACCGAGCCCTGTATGAACCCGATATGCGCCGTAACCGGTTGATACGCGCCTTCACGGTTCGGCTCGGCATCGAAATCGCGGTAGCCGACCGGGCCCGCCTGGACGATCCCGGCAATCTTCGCCTCTCCCCCCGCCATCGCCACGATACAGCGATAGATGTTCCGGCCGGTCACCACGCCGGTCACGAGATCGCGTTGATGCTCCGCCTCGCTGGTCGTCCGGCCATAAGTGTAGAGGACGTCGCCCCGGATATTCTCGCCGTAAATGTCGCCGATCGTGATGTTATCGGCTGCCAGCACCATGATGCCGTGCGAAAATTCGTCGCGATCCGTCGCTATGTTGCCAACGAGCCGTATATTGCCCATGCGGATGTTGTTGGCGTCGGGCGTGAAGATGATGATCGGATGAAGCTGCCCGTCGCCCGTCAGCCCGGGTCTTTGCCGGAAGGTTACGCCGTCCGACCGGATTTGATATTTGGAACCCGAAAATTTGACTTCGCCGACATAGTAAGTTCCCGGCGGGAGGAGCAGCGTCTTCCCCGTCCCTTGCACCTTGTCGCGAGCCGCATGGATTGCCGCCGTCGCGTCATAGCGCGATGTCCCGGCCGCGATGGCTGCGCGCTCCTTGTCGGGGACGAATTCCATCACGGAAACCTCGCCCGATTCGACCTTTGCGTCTGCGCAGTTGCTTCCCGCCACGGCCAGAGCGATGCCCAGCGCCATGACAGCCGGCGTCAATGAATTAAAGGCAAAAGGATTACGCAATGCAGCTCCTCTCGATCAACATGTCGACTGCCGACACACGAATGGGATCATGCGCTTCCCGCGGCTGAACGCAGCCTTGCCACACGGAGCAAA
>CBJKNR010000109.1:0-9541 GCA_966417555.1 uncultured Sphingopyxis sp. | reverse complement strand
CCCTTCCGGATGTGGCTCGTGGAGCAGATCACCAGCCGCGGCATCGGCAACGGCGTGTCGCTGATCATCATGGCGGGCATCCTCGCCCAGCTGCCGCGCAGCTTCGCGCAGATGTTCACGCAGGTCCGCGAAGGCTCGATGGGCGGCGGCACGATCCTTGCCGTCGTCGGCGGCGCGATCGTCGTCATCGCCTTCATCAGCTTCATG
Source organism: uncultured Sphingopyxis sp. (assembly GCA_966417555.1). Lineage (GTDB taxonomy): Bacteria > Pseudomonadota > Alphaproteobacteria > Sphingomonadales > Sphingomonadaceae > Sphingopyxis. The sequence continues at coordinate 9,334 of CBJKNR010000109.1, read as the reverse complement.
GAACGCGCCCAGCGCCGCGTGCTCGTCCAGTATCCGAAGCGCGCAACGCAGCGCGGCGTGATGCAGGCCGACCGCAGCCACCTGCCGCTCAAGGTCAATACTGCGGGCGTGATTCCGCCGATCTTTGCCTCCTCGCTGCTGCTGATGCCGCTGACGGTCACCCAGATGATGGGCCAGAACGTTCAGGGCGACACCGCTTGGGGCGACTTCCTGATCACGCTCAACCAGTATCTCGCGCACGGCCAGCCGCTCTATATGGCGCTCTATGCGGCGGGCATCATCTTCTTCTGCTTCTTCTATGTCGCGGTCGTCTTCAACCCGGAAGAAACCGCCGACAATCTGAAGCGCCAGAACGGCTTCATTCCCGGTATCCGCCCGGGCAAGAATACCGCGACCTATCTCGATTTCGTGCTGACGCGCATCACCGTCATCGGTGCGGCCTATCTCGCGATCATCTGTCTGGTCCCCGAATATTTCATCGCCGGATCGGGGCTGCCGTTCCAGCTCGGCGGCACCAGCCTCCTGATTATCGTGAACGTCACGATCGACACGATCAGCCAGATCCAGAGCCACATGCTCGCGCATCAATATGGCGACCTCATCAAGAAGGCCAAATTGAAAGGCGGCGTTGCGCGGCGCTGATCGCCTCGCTACGGCACTTGCGACACGGTAGGGCAAACAGGGGTCCCCATGACGCTGAACATCATTTTGCTGGGCCCGCCGGGGGCGGGCAAGGGAACGCAGGCTTCGCGCCTCGAGGACGAGCATGGCATGGTCCAGCTCTCGACGGGCGACATGCTGCGTGCCGCGGTCAAGGCGGGGACGCCGATCGGCCTCCAGGCAAAGGCGGTGATGGATGCGGGCGAACTCGTCTCCGACGCGATCGTCTCGGGCCTGATCGGCGAGCGGCTCGACGAACTCGGCGCCGACGTCTCGGTGATCTTCGACGGTTATCCGCGCACCGCGGCGCAGGCCGAGGCGCTCGACGGCATCCTGTCGGCGCGCGGCCGCAAGCTCGACCATGTGATCGAGCTGCAGGTCGAGGAAGACGCGCTCGTCGATCGCATCACCGGCCGCTTCAGCTGCGCCAAATGCGGCGCGGGCTATCACGACCGCTACAAGCTTCCCAGGGTGGAGAATGTTTGCGACGTTTGCGGCAGCCATGAATTCAAGCGCCGCCCCGACGACAATGAGGAAACGGTGCGCACGCGCATGGCCGAATATCGCGCCAAGACCGCGCCGATCCTGCCGATCTACGAAGCGCGCGGGATCGTGACGCATGTCGACGGCATGGCGCCGATCGACGAGGTCAACGACGCGATCGAGACGATCCTCGCGACGGTCGGCTAAGGCCAGCCGCCTCCATCAATCGTCATTGCGAGGGCCGAAGGCCCGTGGCAATCCAGTGCGGTGCAAGGCCGCCCTGGATTGCTTCGCTTTGCTCGCAATGACGAAGCCGGATGGCGGCAGGGGAGGCATATGAAAATCGCACCAGCTTTCATCACGGCGCTGCTTTCGTTGATTGTTTTGGGCGCCGTCCCGGCATCCGCCAAAGTCATCGACCAGAGCGAGGCGGGTTTCGCCGTCGCACACACCGCGCAGGTCGCGGCGACCCCGGCCGACGTGTGGAAAATGCTTCGCATGCCGCACAGCTGGTGGTCGAAGGAGCATAGCTGGTCGGGCGACGCCGCCAACTTCTGGCTCGATTCGCAGGCCGGCGGCTGCTTCTGCGAAAAATTGCCCGACGCCGGATCGGGTCTGGGCAGCGTCCAGCACGCGCGGATACTCTTCGCCAGGCCGAACGAACTGCTCCGCCTGTCGGGCGCCTTCGGCCCGCTGCAGGGTGAGGCGCTCAATGCGACGCTGACGATCCAGATCAAGGAGACGCCGACGGGGAGCGCGCTGCGCTTCGATTATGTCGTCGGCGGTTATATGCGCTTCAAGATCGCCGAGATCGCGCCCGCGGTCGACAAGGTGATCGGCGAGCAATTGCTCGGCCTCGCCAATGCGCTCGGCGGGGCCCTGCCCCCGACGCGCGAGGAAAAGGCGGCCGAAAAACCGAAGCAAGACGCGCCCGCCGTGAAGGAAGAGTCCGGGCCCGACGAGGATGCCAAGCCCGCCCCCGAGTAAAGCCGCTAGGCGTCCGGTTTCCCGCGCAGCTTTGCCAGCGCCGCGAAGGGGCCCGCCGCCTCTTCGCTGAGAACGCCCTTTTCGGTGAGGATGCGGTCGGCGTCGGGATGCCGCGGGAAGGGATCGAGCGCGAGCGAGAGCGTCTGCACCGCGGCTTCGCCTAGGTCGATGCGGTCGCCCTCGAGCGGCAACAGATCGAGATCGTCGCTGTCGATCTCGATCTCCTCATCCTCGCCGGCGGGTGCATCGACATCGCGCAGGAAGCGAAGATCGAACGGTTCGGCGATCGTCGCGGGGACGGGCAGGTCGGTCGCGGCGCAGGCCTGCACGACCTTGGCGTGCACGTCGCCCTTCGCGGCGATTCCGCCCGCAACCGCACGGACTTCGGCGGTCAGAGCGAACCGATCGAGTGCGACGAGGCCGAGCCGCCGGGCGATCGCTGCGCGCGCGTCCGCATCGGCCTCGACCGAAATCGCACGGCCGTGCGCGGCATCGGCGAGCGTCACGATCAGCGGGAATTCGGGCGCGGTCACGTCGGCACTCCGGTCAGTCGGTCGGCGGCGACGAGGTCGGGCACCGGCGTCGCGGCGAGCGTCGCGCGCAGTGCCGCGACTTCGGCCATCACATGCGCCAATCCCGCTTCGGCGGGTTCGTTGCCGCGCCAAAGGTTGCGGATCAGCGCCTCGCGCAGTTCGTCCGACCCGTCGGCAGCGCGATAGGCGCCGAGGCGGCCGCCGAGCGCGCTCATCATCCGGCCGACCTGCTTGCCGACGACCATGTCGCCAAAGCCGATCTGGCGCATCTGGCCGTCCATGTCGTCGACGAACAATTCGGTGAGCTGGACCCCCGCAAGCCCCTGTTGGGGATCCTCGTCGATCCGGTGAAGTACGAGCGCCAGCACGAGGCCGATCATGTCGAAGCGGCCGTCGAGTGTGTCGGGCACGGTCCCTTGCGCATACCAGTGCGGCGCGCGCGCGGTGGCGACCACCGCATCCCACAGGGGGCGCCTCGCCTCGCGCGGATCGGGTTCGGGGCTGAATAATTTGCGAAGGGAAGAAAACATGCCGATTCGCTTAGGCCGAATCATGTCACCGGAAAAGGGGCCTGAGTCAGCTTGGCGCAAGCTTTGCCGCGGCATAAGCCGCTTGTGCGCGCCGACCGCTTGCGGTTAAGAGGCGCGATTGCCAGCGCCCGCTACCAGGTGGCGCAACGGAGATATGTTGATGCCGACCCATGACCAGAAGCTTCCCGCCCGCCCTGCGCGCCTGATCGTCGCCGGACTGGCGCTCGCGCTGACCGTCGGCGGCTGCGCGCAGCTCAAGGGTCGGCAGGGCTATGTGGTCGATCCGCTGCTGACCGAGGCGATTACGCCGGGTGTCGACAACCGGGAATCGGTCGAAAAAACGCTCGGCCGCCCGACCTTCGTCGGCCAGTTCGGCACGAACGAATATTATTATGTGTCGCGCGAGACGCGCCAGCTTGCCTTTGCCAAGCCGCGCCCGGTCGACCAGCAGGTGCTGCGCGTCCGCTTCGATCCTGCGGGCAACGTCGCCGCGGTCGACCGCACCGGTCTTGAGTTGGTGCGCAAGATCAGCCCCGATGGCGACAGGACGCCGACGCTCGGCCGCCACCGCAGCTTCTTCGAGGATATCTTCGGCAACATCGGCGCGGTGGGCGCCCCGGGTGCGGGCGCACCGGCGGGGCGGTAAGCCGAGAAGCCCGAACCGAAGAAATGATGCGGCGGCGCCCCAAGGCACCGCCGCTTTTTCTTATTGCGCAATCCCGCCCGCCGCGAGCACCGCGAGGGTGACGAGATCCGACGCGGTCGACGCCATCGTCGCGACCTGCACCGGATTTTCCATGCCGACGAGCATCGGACCGATCACCGCGCCGCCGCCGAGTTCGCGCAGCAGCTTCGCCGATTGCAGCCCGGGCATGATCAGTACATTTGCGGGTCCCGACAGGCGGCAGAAGGGATAGTTTTTCATCACCTTCTCGTTGAGCGCGACGTCGGGCGCCATCTCGCCCTCATATTCGAAGGCCGGTTTCCGCCGGTCGAGGATCGCGACTGCCTCGCGGATGCTTTCGAGCCAGCTTCCCTCGGGATTGCCGAAGGTCGAATAGGAGAGGAAGGCGACGCGCGGTTCGTGGCCCATGCGCCGCGCGACCTGCGCCGTGCGTTCGGCGATGTCGGCGAGCATCTCGGCGGTCGGGCGCTCGTTGACCGTCGTATCGGCCATGAAGATCGTGTGATGCTGGTCGACGAGGATGTGGATGCCGAACGGCGTCTTGCCCTCGGCATGGTCGATCACGCGCCGAATCTCGCGCATCGTTTGCGAATAGGTGCGCGTCGTGCCGGTGATCATCGCGTCACCGAGCCCCATCTTGAGCAGCAGTGAGCCGAAGATGTTGCGGTCGCGGTTGACCATGCGCTCGACGTCGCGGCGGAGATAGCCGCGGCGCTGCAGCCGCTCGTACAGCATGTCGACCATCTGCGGCACATGCGGCGAATTGACGCTGTTGTGGACCTCGAAGCTTTCGGCGTCGGCGACGCCCATCGCGCGCAGCTTGTCGTGCAGTCCTTCGCGGCCGACGAGCACCGGGGTGCCGTAGCCGCCGTCGCGGAACTGGATCGCGGCGCGCAGCACGGTTTCTTCCTCGCCCTCGGCAAAGACGACGCGCTTCGGATTGTTGCGCGCGGCTTCATAGGCGAGCGTGAGCACCGAGGTCGTCGGGTTGAGCCGCGCGCGGAGCCGGGTGCGATAGTCGTCGAGATTCGCGATCGGCCGCTGCGCGACGCCGGTCTTCATCGCCGCCTCGGCGACCGCGGCGGGCACGATTTCCATCAGCCGCGGGTCGAAGGGCGAGGGGATGATATATTCGGGGCCGAAACTCGACGCGCGGCCGCCATAGGCCGCGGCGACCTCCTCGGGCACCTGCTGGCGCGCGAGGTCGGCGATCGCATAGGCCGCCGCGATCTTCATCTCCTCGTTGATCGCGGTCGCATGGACGTCGAGCGCGCCGCGGAAGATGAAGGGGAAGCAGAGGACGTTGTTGACCTGGTTGGGGTAATCGGAGCGCCCCGTCGCGATGATCGCGTCGGGCCGCGCCGCGCGTGCGTCGGGGGGCGAGATTTCGGGGTCGGGGTTCGCCATTGCGAAGATGATCGGGGCGGGGGCCATGTCCTTGACCATCTCGGGCTTGAGCGCGCCCGCCGCCGACAGGCCGAGGAACACGTCGGCACCGACGAGCGCCTCGGTCAGGTCGCGCGCCTCGGTGGGCACCGCATGTGCCGACTTCCACTGGTCCATGCCTTCGGTGCGGCCCTGCCAGATCGTGCCCTTGCGATCGCACATGATGACATTTTCATGTTTGACGCCCATCGCCTTGATCAGCGCGGTGCATGCGATCGCTGCCGCGCCGGCGCCGTTGACGACGACCTTCACCGTCGCAAGGTCGCGCCCGGTCAGATAGCAGGCGTTGATCAGTCCCGCCGCGGTGATGATCGCGGTGCCATGCTGGTCGTCGTGGAACACCGGGATGTTCATGCGCTCTTTCAGCGCCGCTTCGATGATGAAGCAGTTGGGCGCCGCGATATCCTCGAGGTTGATGCCGCCGAAGCTCGGCGCGAGCAGCTCGACCGCTTCGATGAAGCGCTGCGGATCCTCGGTATCGACCTCGAGGTCGATCGAATCGACGTCGGCGAAGCGCTTGAACAGCACCGCCTTGCCTTCCATCACCGGTTTCGATGCGAGCGCGCCGAGGTTGCCGAGGCCGAGGATCGCGGTGCCGTTCGAGATGACGGCGACGAGGTTGCCCTTTACGGTATAATCATAGGCCTTGGCGGGGTCCGCGGCGATCGCGTTCACCGGAACCGCGACGCCGGGTGAATAGGCAAGGCTGAGGTCGCGCTGCGTCGCCATCGGTTTCGACGCGACGATCTCGATTTTTCCGGGCCGGCCATATTCGTGGTAAAGCAGGGCCTCGCGGTCCGAAAATTGCACCTTGCTGCCGCTATCCATTCTTTGTCCTCTCGAAATATCCACAAGATGCGCGCCCGAATATTTCCCCTAGCGCCGCCTCGCGAAAATGTAACCGGCAATGTTGCACGCCGGTGGCAGTGGGTCGTGGGACGGCTTGCGACCGGAAGCTGCTGCCTCTTACATCGTCACCCCGGACTTGATCCGGGGTCCATTCTCGCAGCGTTGAAAGAATGGATCCCGGGTCAAGCCCGGGATGACGGAAGTGGGTAACGGCCGCTTCCCACCCCACATCGCCCTCCGACCTTGCCATGCCGCCCCCAATCACTAAGCAGGGGCCGATGGCCGCCACTGCTCCCCGACCCGCCAACAGCAACACTGCCGCCCCTGCCGCGACGCCGATGATGGCGCAATATTGGTCGCTGAAGGAAAAGGCGGGCGACTGCCTGCTTTTCTATCGCATGGGCGATTTCTTCGAGCTCTTCTTCGACGATGCGAAAGCGGCCGCTTCGACGCTCGACATCGCGCTGACCTCGCGCGGCGAGCATGGCGGCGCGCCGGTGCCGATGTGCGGCGTGCCGGTGCACAGCGCCGAATCCTATCTCGCGCGCCTGATCCGCGCCGGCCACCGCGTCGCGATCGCCGAGCAGGTCGAAACGCCCGCCGAAGCCAAGGCGCGCGGCGGCTCGAAGGCGCTCGTCGCGCGCGACATCGTGCGCTTCGTGACGGCGGGAACGCTGACCGAGGAAAATCTGCTCGAAGGGCGGAGCGCGAACCGCCTCGCGGCGCTTGCGCAAGTCGGAAGCGAAGGCGAGGTCGCAATCGCCGCCGCCGACATCTCGACCGGGCGCTTCGAGGTTGTTGCTGTTCCGGCGCAATCGGTCGACGCCGAGCTCGCGCGGCTCGCGCCGTCGGAACTGCTGCTGAGCGAGAATGCGGATGAGCTGCCGATCTCCTCGGCGCGCCAGATCGTGCGCCGCCCGGCGGCCGATTTTTCGAGCACGGGTGCGCAGAAACGCCTCGAAAGCTTCTTCGGCGTCCAGACGCTCGACGGCTTCGGCCAGTTCGGACGCGGCGAGATCGCCGCGATGGGCGCGCTCGTCGCCTATCTTGACCATGTCGGGACGGGCGGGCCGACCTTCCTCCAGCCGCCGGTGCGGCACCTCGCGTCGGGCCGCATGGCGATCGACGCCGCGACGCGCGAGAGTCTCGAACTTGTCCGCACGATGGCCGGGGCGCGTGAGGGCAGCCTGCTTGGCACGATCGATCGCACCGTCACCGCAGCGGGCGCGCGCCTGCTCGCCGATGACATTGCGAGCCCGCTCACCGACAGGGACGCGATCGTCGACCGGCTCGACCTCGTCGACGCGCTCGCGCGCGACGCCTTGTGGCGCGGCGAGCTGCGTGCGGCGCTCCGTGCGCTACCCGACGCCGGGCGCGCGCTCGGTCGTCTCGTCGCGGGCCGCGGCGGTCCGCGCGACCTTGCCCAGCTGCGCGACGCGCTCGGCGGCGCGCGGCACCTCCGCGAACATCTCGCGCGGCGTGCCGACCTGCCTCCTTTATTGGCGCGGCTGCTTCCCGGGCTCGACGGCCATGGCGCGCTCGTCGACGAACTCACGCGCGCGCTGATCGAGACGCCGCCAGTCGACGCCGCGCAGGGCGGCTATGTCGCCGAAGGCTATGACCATGCGCTCGACGCCTTGCGCGAAACCGCGCGCGACGGGCGCAAGGCGATTGCGGCACTCGAGGCGCAATATCGCGACCGCACCGGCATCGCCTCGCTCAAGATCCGCCACAACGGCGTGCTCGGCTATCATGTCGAGGTGCCCGCGAAGCACGCCGACGCGCTGATGGCGCCCGAATCGGGCTTCACCCACCGCCAGACGCTCGCGGGGGTCGTGCGCTTCAATTCGTCCGACCTCCACGAGGCGGCGAACCGCGTCACGCAGGCGGGCGTCCACGCGATAGCCGCCGAGGCCGCGCATCTCGAAGCGCTCACCGACGCCGCCACCCGGCGCCGCGAGGCAATCGCCGCCTCGTGCGACGTGCTCGCGCGGATCGACGTCGCCGCCGCGCTCGCCGATCATGCGATGAGCCATAATTGGTGCCGCCCCGACCTCGCCGACGAAGCGTGTCTCGATGTGACCGGCGGCCGCCATCCGGTGGTCGAAGCCGCGCTCGCGAAATCGGGCGAGCGTTTCGTCCCCAACGATGTCGCGCTTTCCGAAACCGACCGGCTTTGGCTCGTCACCGGCCCGAACATGGGCGGCAAATCGACCTTCCTCCGCCAGAATGCGCTGATCGTCGTGCTCGCGCAGGCGGGTGGTTTTGTGCCCGCCGCATCGGCAAAGCTCGGGCTCGTCGACCGCCTGTTCAGCCGCGTCGGCGCGAGCGACAATCTCGCACGCGGACGCTCGACCTTCATGGTCGAGATGGTCGAGACAGCGGCGATCCTCGCGCAGGCGACCCCGCAAAGCTTCGTCATTTTGGACGAGGTCGGGCGCGGCACCTCGACCTACGACGGGCTCGCGCTCGCCTGGTCGGTGGTCGAAGCGGTGCACGAGGTCAACAAGTGCCGCTGCCTCTTCGCGACGCATTATCACGAGCTCACCCGCCTCGCCGAAACGCTGAACGCGCTCTCGCTCCACCATGTCCGCGCGCGCGAATGGCAGGGCGATCTCGTGCTGCTCCACGAAGTCGCCGAGGGGCCCGCCGACCGCAGCTACGGCCTCGCGGTCGCACGGCTCGCGGGCGTCCCCGCGGGTGTCGTCAGGCGCGCCGAGGCGGTGCTCGCCAAGCTTGAGGCGGGGCGCGAGAAAACCGGCGGGCTCGCCGCAGGGCTCGACGACCTGCCGCTCTTCGCCGCTACGCTCGCCGAGGCGCCCGCCGCCGCGAAGGATGCGCTGCGCGAGGCGCTTGGCAACATCGATCCCGACGCGCTCGCCCCGCGCGAGGCGCTCGACGCGCTCTATGCGCTCAAGCGGCTGATGGCGGACGAGCCATGAGCGACCTGTTCGACAATCTCGACCAGCGCCGCGCGATCATCGACCGCCGCGCGCTGTCGGGGCGGCTCGACGAGATCGCCGGCGAGACGAGCGATACGGGCAAGCGTCGCCGCGCGATGGTCGACCTCCTCAAGGGCGCGCTCGAAGCCGGCCGTGCCGAGATCGAGCGCCGGCTGCTCGAACACCCCTCGTCGGGCCGTGTCGCGGCGAATGCGACGG
>CBJKNR010000108.1:0-9546 GCA_966417555.1 uncultured Sphingopyxis sp. | reverse complement strand
GAGAGCGAGGCATTGGGTTTCACCAGTAAGGCGTGGCGATAATCCTACGCCACCGAGATTTCGCTCGACGGTTCGATCGCGGTCTGGCCGCGGCTGAATGGCGCCGGCTGGACGACCATCGGCGATTCCTTGATCGACACCGTGAGCTTGCCGTGGCTGACCGCCGCGGTGCCGACGCGGACCGCGCCGTTGATCACCACCGTCCCGGTGCGCGCGTTGACGATCACCTTCGCCGGCGGCTCGGAGCGCTCTACACCCAGATTCTCGATCCGCGACATCAGCCGCATGCGTTCGTCGCCGCTGCCCGCGGCGCGGATCGCAACGCTCGCGCCGTCGATCATCGAGGCCGTGCCGGGGATCGCGGCGTTGATCGCGTCGGTGACGCGCTTGGCATTGGTCGCGTCGAACTGGTGGAGGTTGAAGGTGAGGTAGCTCGACGTCGCAAAGCCGGTGTCGACCGCGCGCTCGACCGTCGCACCGCCCGCGATCCGCCCGCTCGACGGCACATTGACGGTCAGCTTCGACCCGTCGGCGGCGTCGACGCCGAGCCCGCCGATGACGAGATTGCCCTGCACCATCGCATAGATCTGGCCGTCGGCGCCGTAGAGCGGCGCGAGCACGAGCGTCCCGCCGCGAAGGCTCTTCGCCTTGCCGATCGCCGACACGGTGACGTCAAGACGCTGTCCGGGCTTGGCGAAGGGCGGCAGTTCGGCGGTGATCATCACCGCCGCTGCATTTTTGAGCGCCGGATTGATCCCCGGCGGCAGCGTCAGGCCGAAGCGCGACACCGCGCCCTTCATGCCCAGCGTCGAATAATCGAGGCTGTCGTCGCCGGTGCCGGCAAGGCCGACGACGAGGCCATAGCCTGTGAGCTGGTTGGCGCGCAGGCCCTGGAACTGGCCCATGTCCTTGATGCGTTCGGCGTGCGCGGGCGCCGCGAAGGCGAGGCTCGCGACGAGGAGCGCAAGCAGGGTGAACGGGGTCGGACGCTGGGTCACAAAAAATTCCTCTGTTAGAACGGGCTGATGATCGAGAAGAAGCGCTGCAGCCAGCCTTGCTGGCTCGCGCGGGCGATCTCGCCCTTGCCGACGTAGCGGATGTTCGCATTGGCGACGCGCGTCGACAGGATGCGGTTTTCGGGGCTGATGTCGATCGCGCGGACCAGCCCTGAAATCTGGACGCGCTCGTCACCGCGGTTGAGGGTGAGGAGTTTCTCGCCCTTCACCAGCATCGTGCCGTTCGGATACACGGCGGCGACGGTCACGCTGACCTCGCCCGACAGCGCATTCGACTGCGACGCGTCGCCCTTGCCCTTGAACTGCTGGCCGCCACCCATCGCGACGTCGCTGGGGTTGAACAGCGACAGCGGGCCGGTGGTCGGCGGGGTCAGGCCGATATTGCCGTCGCGCTGGGTGCCCGCGGCGTTGCTCTTCGTCGCCGCAGTGCGCTCGACGAGCTGGATCGTGATGATGTCGCCGACCTGCCCCGCGCGCCCGCCCGAGGTGAGCGGCACATAGGCGCCCTGGAAGATCGAGCCGTTCGCCGGCGGCGGCGCCGGCGGCAGCGGCATCGACACCGAAAAGGCGTCGGGCGGCAGCTTGTCCTTCGCGTGCGCCGCAAAGGGCGCGAGCGCGAGGGCCAGCATCGCCAGTCTAGAGAGTCTGCGACGCATTTTTCATCATCTCGTCGGTCGCGGAGATCATCTTCGAATTGACCTCATAGGCGCGCTGCGTCTCGATCATGTCGACGAGTTCCTCGACGACATTGACGTTCGATCCCTCGAGCATCCCGCCGCGCAGCGAGCCGCGCCCTTCCTCGCCGGCGCCACCAGTGAGCGGGGCGCCCGAGGCCAGCGTCTCGACGAGCATGTTGCCGCCGATCGCCTGCAGCCCTGCCGGGTTGGCGAAGCGCGCGATCTCGATCCGGCCGAGTTCGAGCGCGGTGCCGTCGGCGGCGGTCGCCGAGACGGTGCCGTCGAGCCCGATCGTCAGGTTGCTCGCGTCCTCGGGAATCTGGATCGCGGGGGTCAGCGGCTTGCCGTCCGAGGTCACGATCGTGCCGTCGGGGGCGCGGCCGAAATTGCCCGCACGCGTATAACCGATGCGCCCGTCGGGCATTTCGACCTGGAAATAGCCGGCGCCGTCGATCGCGACGTCGAGCCCGTTGCCCGTCGTCTGGAACGCGCCCTGCGTATCCATGCGCGCGGTGCCGTTGAGTGCGACACCGGTGCCGAGGTTGAGGCCGGTCGCATAGCGGTTCTCGGCGGTCGACGGCGCGCCCGGCTGGGTCATCATCTGATAGCTCAGCGTCTCGAAGCTCGCGCGGTCGCGCTTGAAGCCCGTGGTGTTCACGTTGGCGAGGTTGTTCGCGATCACCTGCATCCGGAAACCCTGGGCATCCAGACCGGTCCGCGCGACGTGCAGGGCACCGATACTCATCTATATTCTCCTTAACGGGGGAGCTGCATCAGGCTGGCGGTCGCGCTGTCCATGTCGCGCACGTCGCTGATCATCTTCAATTGGGTGTCCCAGCTGCGGCTCGCCTCGATCATCTCGACGAGTGCGCTGGTCGCGGTGACGTTCGATCCCTCGATCGAGCGGGTGAGCAGCCGCGCCTCGGGATCGTCGGGCAGGATGCCCCCGCCCTTGACACGGAAGAGGCCGTCGAGCCCCTTGGCGATGTCCGACCCCGCGGGGGTCGCGAGGCGGAGCCGGTCGACCTCCTGCGGATTTTCGGGGTCGCCGCCCTGCGGCACGACCCACACGCGGCCTTCCTGGTCGATCGTGATCGCATCGGCGGGCGGGATCGTCACCGGCCCCTGCGTTCCCTGCACGGGATTGCCGTCGCCGGTGGTGAGGAGGCCGCTCGGCGAGACCTGCAGGTCGCCGCGGCGGGTATAGGCCTCTTCGCCATCCTTCGCCTGCACGACGAGCAGCGCATCGCCCTGCATCGCGATGTCGAGGTCGCGCCCGGTCTGGGTGACCGAGCCGGCCTTCATATCGGCGCCGAGCACCTCTTCGGACGACATCGCGCGGGCGTCGAGCCCGCTGCCGTCGAGCCACAAGGCCTGCGCATTCGCCATGTCGGCGCGGAAGCCCGGCGTCTGGGCGTTCGCCAGATTGTTGGCGATCGCCGTCTGCCGGGACATGCTGCCCCGCATCGCGGTAAGGCTGGTGTAGATGAGGCGGTCCATGTCGTGGCTCCCGGCAGGCGGCGGTCAGCGGCGCGTCAGCGCATGCCGATGATCGTCTGGGTCAGCTGCGACGCGCCCTCGATCGCTTTGGCATTCGCCTGGAAATTGCGCTGCGCCGACATCAGCATCACCAGTTCCTCGGTGATATCGACGTTCGAGCGTTCAAGCGCGCCCGAGCGGACCGCGCCCATCGCACCGTTGGTCGGGCCGTCGATCGTCGGCGGACCGCTTTCGCCGGTCGACTGCCAGTGCGCGTCGCCGGTCGGGCGCAGGCCCGACATCGTCGGGAAAGTCGCCATCGCGACCTTGCCGAGCATCTGGTCCTCGCCGTTCGCGAAGGTCGCGGTGACGAGGCCGTCGAGACCGATCGAGACGTTGACGAGACCCGAGGCCGGATCGGTCGGCGCGCCCGTCGGCAGGCGCAGGTCGAAAGCGCCGGCGAGCGTGTTGTTTGTGACATTGCCGTTCGCGTCGACCGGAAGCAGCTGGAGCTTGGCGCCCGTCGTATCGATGACGTAGCCGTCGGGGGTCGGTTCGAACGAACCGTTGCGCGTATAGGTGATCGCCTCGGTCGGCGGATTGCCCTTCACGATGAACATGCCCTCGCCGACGATCGCCATGTCGAGCGTCTTTTCGCTCGCTTCGTACGAGCCCTGCGTGAACTGCTGGGTGATGCCGTTGAGGCGCGTGCCCTGCCCCGCGATCGTCTTGGTCGACTGCGTCGGCGACGAGGCGAAGATGTCGCCGAACTGCGCCTTGCTGCGCTTGAAGCCGATCGAGCCGGCGTTCGCGATATTGTTCGAGATGACCGACATATCGGTCTGCGAGGCCTTGAGGCCCGAAAGCGACGTATAGAATGACATGGACTTATCCTTCCTGCGTGGTGGGGGCGGGCGCCGGGGTGGCGGCCTTGATGTCCTTGAGCAGCTGGGTCTGCGCCGTGAGCTGCTCCGAAATCTTGGCGAGCACCGTGTTCGTCTCGCTGATCCCGGCGAGGCTCGAGAATTGCGCCATCTGGGCGACCATCTGCTGGTTATCGACCGGATTGAACGGATCCTGCTGCGACAGCTGCGCGGTCATCAGGCGAAGGAAATCGCTCTGATCCATCTGCTGGCTGGTGCCTTTGGGATGGATCACGGGGTTGTTGTTGGTGATGCTGTTGACGCTCATCTTACTGTCCCATCCTGAGGGTTTCGTTGATCAGGCCTTTCGCGGTTTCGAGGACCTGGACATTGTTCTGATACTGGCGCGCGGTCTCGACCATCTCGACCAGCTCGGCGGCGCTATCGACCGCGGCTTCCCAGACATTGCCGTCGGCGTCGGCGAGCGGGTTCGACGGATCGTGCCGCTTCGACGGCGCCATTTTCGAGGTCGTGACCTGGTCGATCTGGACCGTCGCGCGGCCATGGTCGTCCATCACGGTACGGAATACGGGCTTCAATGAACGGAAGGCGCCGGCTTCGCTGCCCGCGACCGTCCCCGCATTGGCGAGGTTCGATGCGGTGGTGTTGAGCCGGACGAGCTGCGCCGACATCGCGCGGCCGCTGATGTCGAAAACGGAGAAATTGCCGTTCATCGTCATTCGCCCTTCAGCGCGCGCGTCAGCGTGTTGATGCGCCCCGTGAGGAAGGAGAGGCTCGAACGATAGGCGAGCGCGTTCTCGGCATAGGCGGTCTGCTCGGTCGCCATTTCGACGGTGTTGCCGTCGAGCGATGCCTGTACGGGGACGCGATAGCTGATCGCGCCTTCGGTCGAGCCACCCTGTCGCGCGAGGTCGAGCGCCTTGGCGAAATCGATGTCGCGCGCCTTGTAGCCGGGTGTCGCGGCGTTCGCGATGTTCGACGCGAGCATCATCATGCGCTGGCTGCGCAGCTGGAGCGCCGTCGCATGCAGGCCAAAGAGTTTCTCGGATGCCATCATCACGTTCCTTCGGTTGTCGCCATCGGGCGGCGGGCCTTCGCTTGCCGCCTTCCGGCCGGGTGGCACGGACGCGCGGAAAAACACCAAGGCATTATGCAATGGCCGTGCCAATCTATATTTAGTGATATTTTTCAGCTATTTATAATATTATCGGCGAGCATGTCCGCGGCACGAGTCAAAAATCCGACGGCGCCCGCCCCCGCCCGCTCGAACCGCGCTCCAAACCGCGACTGGCACACTTCCTGCAATTCAGCGCGCAATCATATTGGACCGAAGGAGATTGACCTTGTCCCGGAAAATTCTGGCAGGCCTTGCCGCATGCGCGATCGCCGCACCGGTCGCGGCGCCGGCGCAGCAGGCGACCGAGGACTGGCAAACGATCGACATGCTGACCGCGACGGTCGCGAGCGCGCTCGGCCGCACCGCGACCCCGGTTGACCGCCGCATCAAGCTCGCGCGCTGCCCCGAGCAGGCGTCGGTCACCGCGATCGACGCACAGACGCTCGCGGTGCGCTGCGCCTCGCTCGGCTGGCGCCTGCGCGTCCCGATGACCGGCCCCGCCGTCGACGCGGCGCCGACCGCCGCAAGTTTCGCGCGCCCCGCGTCGTCGGGCACGCCCGTCATCCGCCGCGGCGACAATGTCCGCGTGACGATCGAGACCGACAGCTATGCGATCAGCTATGCCGCAGTGGCGACGCAGGACGGCCGCGTCGGCGAGACGATCGCGCTCAAGGGCAGCGATGCCAGGTCGATGCTCAGCGCCACCGTCACCGGTCCCGGCCGCGCGCGCCTCGACGACTGATTTTCGGGCCCTCACTGCCCATCCACCGGGCCCGGGCTGTCGGCTTTCCGACGGCGTCGGGCCTTTCTTTTGCTTTTTTGCGACCGGTCGCCTTAATCGCCGCATACACCATCCGTTAAAGCCTTCGTGAACCGCGTCGTCACTTTTCTGACGGCGCCGGATGGAGGCTTTTATGTCGGGTGACAGCAAGATCGGACCAGTGGGCGGCGTCGGCCGCGCCATCCCGTTGCGCCGGGTCGCCAGCGAGTCGGTCGCGTCGATGCGCGCGCCGGCGCAGCTCCAGCCGTCGCAGGAGAATCTTCCGACCGCGCGGCTGAGCCGCCTCGCGAGCAGCCTTGCCGATCAGGCCCCGCCGGTCGACGTCGCGCGCGTCGCAGCGTTGCGCACCGCGATCGCGGGCGGCACCTATGGCGTCCATCCGGCGATCATCGCAGGCGCGATGCTCGACTTCCACGGCCGCGGTACCGACTGATGCTGGCGCAGATGGACGAGGTTCAGTCGCGGCTCAATGCGCTCGTCGGCGCGCTCGACGGGCACGACGCCGGCGCGATCATCGCCGCGACCGAGGAACTCGCGACCGCGGTGATCCTGTTCCGCGGCGCCGCCATCCCCGCGGGGAGCGAACATCGCGCGCGCGCGCTGATGGGCCAGACGCTGAACCAGCTCGAAGCCGCGGCGATGCGCGTCAACATATTGAGAAACTGGACGCGTCAGAGGATTGACAAGAACCATGAAATTCGCGGCACCAAGCCGCGCGGCGCTGCCTTAAGCTACTGACAACCAGATAATTTCCGGCCATTCCCACGAAATGGCACGATGATTGCTTTTGGTCTGCTGAACAAGCGGAACCAAGAGCCATGAACGCAATCAACAACCCCAACACAGCGAGCCGCATCGCCGCACCCGTCATGGACGCGGTGCAGAGCGCGTCGGCGCGCACGGGGATCGATTTCGATTATCTGTTCGACGTCGCGCGTGTCGAAAGCGCCTATAATCCGACCGCAAAGGCGCCGACCTCGTCGGCGCGCGGGCTGTATCAATTCACCAGGCAGACGTGGCTCGCGACGCTCGACCGCCATGGCGCGAACCACGGCCTCGCCTGGGCGGCCGATGCGATCGGCCGCGATGCGTCGGGCCGGCTGACCGTCGCCGACCCCGTGCTCCGCCAGCAAATCCTCGACCTGCGCGACGACCCCACGGCCTCGTCGAACATGGCGGCGGCGCTGACCGGCGACAATCGCGACTATCTCGAAAGCCGCATCGGCCGCGCCGCCGAGCCGGTCGACCTCTATCTCGCGCATTTCCTGGGGAGCGGTGGCGCCGCCAAATTCCTGACCGCGCTCGAAGCCAATCCCGACCAGCCCGGCGCGTCGATGATGCCCGATGCGGCGGCCGCCAACCGGTCGGTCTTTTACGCCCCCGACGGCAGCATGCGCAGCCTTGCCGAGATCCGCGAACGCTTTCGCGTGAAGCTCGAGGATGGCGGCAAGATCGAAAATATGAAGCCCTTCGCCCCCTCGGGCTGGCACGCGCAGGCGAGCAGTTCGAGCGGGCTTGCGGGTGCAAGCGGCGGCCGTCCTCCGCTCCAGATGATGGATATCCAGCCTATGCCCAAAAAGCTCTCGATGGGCTTTGCCGCCGATGCCTATCGGCGGCTCGCGTCGCTTTCGGGGGGCGCGGCATGACCGACGGTTTCAACCTTCGCAACATAGCGCGCTTCGCGAGCGTCTCGGCGCTGCCGGCGGGGATGCTGATCCTCGTCGCGCTGATGGTGATCCCGGTTTCGCCGCTGATTCTCGACATCAGCTTCGTCGCGAACATCATGATCAGCCTCCTGATCCTGATGGTCGCGCTGCAGGCGTCGAAACCGCTCGATTTCTCGGCCTTCCCGACCGTGCTGCTGCTCGCGACCCTGTTCCGTCTCGCACTCAACGTCGCCTCGACGCGTGTCGTGCTCGTCCACGGCCACGAGGGCACCGCGTCGGCGGGCCATGTGATCGAGGCGTTCGGCCAGGTGCTGATCGGCGGCGACTATGTCGTCGGCCTGTTCGTCTTCGTCGTGCTGATGATCATCAACCTGATCGTGATCACCAAGGGTGCGGGGCGCGTGTCCGAAGTGTCGGCGCGCTTCACCCTCGACGCGCTCCCTGGCAAGCAGATGGCGATCGACGCCGACCTCAACGCCGGGCTGCTCACCCCCGAAGAAGCCAAGGCGCGCCGCGTCGAGGTCGGCACCGAGGCCGATTTCTACGGCTCGATGGACGGTGCCTCGAAATTCGTGAAGGGCGACGCGGTCGCCGGCCTCCTGATCCTGTTCGTCAACATCGTCGGCGGGCTGATCCTCGGCATCTTCAGCCACGGTCTCAGCCTGTCCGAAGCCGGCAGCACCTACATCACGCTCGCGATCGGCGACGCGCTCGTCGCGCAGATCCCGGCGCTGCTGCTCTCGATCGCCGCCGCAGCGATCGTCGCCCGTGTCTCCTCGCCCTTCGACCTCAGCGGCCAGATCGGCAACCAGTTTTCCTCGCCCGCGATCTGGATGGCGGTCGGCGGCATCCTCTTCATCCTCGGCCTCGTCCCCGCGATGCCGCAGCTCCTGATCCTGCCCGCCGCGGCGCTGGCGTTCGGCATCGGCTGGCAGCTCCGCCGCGCCGAGGCCGCGGTCGCCGACCTGCCCGCGCCCGTCGCCCCCGCGCCCGACCCGTCGCATATCGAATGGGCCGACGTCAGCGACGCGAGCGCGTGCCAGCTCGAGATCGGCTATGCGCTCGTCACCCTCGTCGACGAACGCAAGGGCTCGCCGCTGATGACGCGCATCACGGGTATCCGCCGCCAGCTGTCGAAGGAACTCGGTTTCGTCGTGCCGCCGGTGAAGGTCACCGACGACCTGTCGCTGCCCGGCAACGTCTATCGCATCTCGGTCGCCGGGGTGATCGTCGGCGAGGACGAGGTCTTCCCCAACGAAATGCTCGCGCTCGATTCGGGCGACCTCGTCACCAAGGTCGCCGGGCGGCCGTGCAAGGATCCGACCTTCGGCCTCGACGCGCTGTGGATTCCGAAGGCGATGCAGAATGACGCGATCGCGGCGGGCTATACCGTCGTCGACCCGGCGACCGTGGTCGCAACGCACCTCAACAACAGCATCGTCGGATCGGCCGCCGAGCTGTTCGGCATCGACGATGCGCAGGCGCTGATCGACAATCTGAAGACGCATTATCCGCAGCTTGCGCAGAATCTCTCGCCGCAGGGCTATTCGCTGCCGCGCGTCGCGAGTCTCTGCAAATCTTTGCTCGTCGAGCGCGTTCCGCTGCGCGACTTCCGCAAGATCGCCGAGGCGATGGTCGCGCTGGCGGGTCAGCAGCTCGGCGAGATCGACCTCGTCGAAGCGGTGCGCCAGCGCATCGGCGCGCTGATCGTGCAGACGATCGTGCCGAGCCGGATGCCGCTGCCGGTCGTCACCTTCAGCCCCGAAGTCGAGGTGCTGCTCAACCAGGCGGTGCGCGCCAATCCCGCCGCCGAATGGCCGTTCGAGCACGGCATGGCGATGACGATCATCGAACAGGTCGGGCAGGCGGTCGAACCGCTGCTGCTCCAGACACGCAGCTTCGCGCTCGTCGCGTCGCCGATCTGC
>CBJKNR010000107.1:0-9622 GCA_966417555.1 uncultured Sphingopyxis sp. | reverse complement strand
CGACCGTCGGGTCGGTGCGCGCGAAGATCACGCCATAGTCGCTATATGGCGCCCAGCTCGTCCACACCTTCTGCCCGTTGATCTTCCAGCCGTTGCCGTCGGTCTCGGCGCGGGTGCGCAGGCCCGCAAGGTCGGACCCCCCGGCGGGTTCGGAGAAGAGCTGGCACCAGATTTCCTCGCCCTGAAGGGCTTTCAGGACGCGTTCTTTCACCCATTCCCTGTCTTCGCCGAAGCGCATGAGGATCGGGACGGGCATGCCGAGCGAGATGCCGAAATAGGCGGTCGGCATACCGAACGGCATTTCCTCGCTGTCGAACGCGACCTTCTCGATATGGCTGAGCCCTTGGCCGCCATATTCCTTCGGCCAGTTGATGCCCGAAAAGCCCGCGGCAAAGCGTTCCTTGAGATAGGCACGGCCGAGCGCGAGGTCGTCGGCTTCGCCGAGGCCGGCACGGGCTTTGCCGCCGAAACGCGGGGCCACGGACTCCAGCCAGTTGCGGGCCTTCGCGCGATAATTCGCAAGATCGGTCATGCGGCATCTCCTGCAAGGCGGTCGACGAGCACATCTTCCCAGAAGAAAAGATTGCCCTGCTCGATCGCGAGGCTGCGCGCGCGGCGCATGTGGAGATGCAGGCCCGCTTCCCATGTCACGCCGATCCCGCCATGGATCTGCACGCAGTCGCGCGCGGCGGTGTCATAGGCGTCGGTCGCCTGGATGCGCGCCGCCGCCGCCGCCCGGATGAAGTCGGTCTTGTCCTCGCGCGAGGCGGCGTGAACCGCCCCGGCGCGCGCCAGTTCGACCGGCGCGTACATCTCGGCGATCCGGTGCTTCACCGACTGAAAGGCTCCGATGGGCTGGCCGAAGGCGCGGCGGGTCAGCGCATAGTCGCGTGCGGTTTCGAGCAGCTTTTCGGCACCCCCCGTCTGCTCGTGCGCGGTCACGACGGCCTGAAGCGCGAGGATATGAAGCGCCGCCGTGTCGGCCGCCGGACCGCGGGCAAGTTCGGTCGCGGGCGTCGCCGAGAAGACGAGATCCGCAGCGCAGCGGCTGTTATCGAAGCTGTCGACAATCCGGCGTTCCACCCCCGACAGCCCGGCAAGCGCCAGGACTGTCTCGTCCCCGTCGCTTGCGGTGACGATAGCCAGCTCTGCGCGCGTTCCCCCGATCACCGACGACTTGGTGCCGGAGAGGGTGTCGTTGGAGAAGCCGACCCCCTGACCGATAACATCCTGTTCCTCGGCGAAAGCGATGGCACCGATTGCATCGCCCGACGCAAGACGCGGCAGCCATCGCTGCCGGATCGCCGCATCGCCATGATCGAGGATCGCGCGCGCCGCGCCAAAGCTCGCGGTCAGGAACGGCGCGCCGGAAAGACTGCGACCCGCCTGCAGCGCGATCAGTCCCAGCTCGACGAGACCGAGGCCGAGACCGCCATATTCCCCGGGCAGCGCGGCCGCGGTCCAGCCCTGTTCCTTCGCAATCGACCAGAAGGGGTCGAATGTCCGGTCCTGCGTTTCGAGCAAGGGCAGGAGCGCCTCGATACTCACATGCGCCTCAAGAATGCGGCGCGATTCATCGGCGATCGCCCGCTGTCCTTCGTCGTACAGGATCGACATGCCTCCGGGCCCTTCAGCGGATCGTGAACTTCTTGGCCTTGTCGGCCATCAGGGCAGCGCGATCTACCTGCGGCACGCCGACCGGATTGCCGATCTGGCAATATTTGAGCCCCTGCTGCAGCGCGACCGAGCGCGGCAGGTCGAGCGATTCCCATATCGCCTTGACCGATCCCGCGGTGGCGGCCGGCGGCTTGGCCGCGATCGTCGTCGCCAGTTCGCGCGCGCGTGGCCACAGCTCGCCCAGCGTCGTGATTTCGCTGACGAGTCCGATACGCAGCGCGGTGCCCGCGCCGATCCGCTCGTCGTTGCCGAGCAGCACCATGCGCAGTACATCGTGCAGCGGCATATGATAGGTCATGCCGATCGGTTCGAGCGCGCTCGTCATCCCGTAAGTGACATGCGGGTCGAAGAAGGTCGCGTCCTCGGAGCAGATGATGATGTCGCTCTCGTTGAGCCAGTAGAAGGCGCCGCCAGCGGCCATGCCATGCACCGCGGCGATCACGGGCTTCCAGCAGTTCATCGACTTGGGGCCAAGATAGGCGCCCGGATCCTCGCAGTGCCAGATATTGTCCAGTTCGACCACGGCCTGGCCGGGCTTCTGCGATTCCCTGACGTCGACGCCCGTGCACCATGCTTTCCCGGGCGCGGCGCGCAGCACGCAGCAATGGATGTCGTCGTTTCGCGCGATCGACTTCCACAGATGCTCGAATTCGGTCATCATCTGCCGGGTAAAGCTGTTCATCGCTTCGGGTCGATTCAGGGTGATCGTCGCGATATGATCCGCGACATCGACGAGGATGGTCTCATATTGCATGGTCGGCTTATCCTCTGACGTTTCTCATGGTTGACCTAGTTATACAAGTCGCTATGACACGGATCGCAATCACAGGGCAAGGGCTGCGATGAATTTTGACCTTAGCGATGAACAGAAAATGCTTGGCGAGCAAGCCCGGGCGCTGCTTGCCGACATGTCGCCCTTCGACCGGCTGCGCAGCCTGATCGATTCCGGCGCGGAGTGGGACGAGGCGCTATGGCGCACGCTTGCCGGGATGGGGTTTCTCGGTGCGGCGATCCCCGAAGAGCATGGCGGGCTGGGGCTCGGCGCGCTCGATCTTGGCGTCATCATGGAAGCGCTGGGGAGCGCCAATGCTGCGGTGCCGTTCATGAGTTCGATCGTGCTCGGCGCGGAGGCGATCCGGCTCGCGGGCAGCGAGGCGCAGAAGGCCAGGTGGCTGCCGAAGCTGGCGAGCGGCGAGGTCGTCGCAACCTTCGCTTATGCCGAGGGGCCGGGGCCGGTGTTCGCGCAGGGGGTGGCGATCGAGGGCGGAAAGCTCGTCGGCAGCAAATCGCCGGTCGCCGACGCGGGTATCGCCGACATCGCGGTCGTGCTCGTTGCCGGTGGTGGCTTTGCGCTGGTCGAACTCGATCAGCCCGGCGCGACGCGGACACGGCTCGAGAGCTTCGATCAGCTCCGGCCGCACTATCGCCTCGATTTCGACCGTGCGGTGGCCGAGCCGATGCCGGGAAGCGGCAAGCTTGACCGGCTGATCGATCACGCCGCGGTACAGGCGGCGTTCGAGGCGGTCGGCGCCGCCGAGGCGTGCCTGCATATGGCGCGCGACTATGCGATGGAGCGGCAGATATTCGGGCGGCCGCTCGGAGGTTTTCAGGCGATCAAGCACAAGCTCGCCGATGTCGCGGTCGCGACCGAACTGGCGCGATCGAATGCCTATTATGGCGGGTGGGCAGCCGAATCCTCGCCCGACGACCTGCCCGCGGCGGCGGCGGCGGCGCGATTGTCGGGGATCAAGTGCCTCGAACTCGCGGCGCGCGAGAATCTGCAGGTGCACGGCGGCATCGGCTACACCTTCGAGGCGAACTGCCATTTCTATTACCGGCGCGAGCGGATGCTCGCGGTGCATCTCGGCAATCGCGGTTTCTGGGCCGACCGGCTGTTGGCCGCGCTGCCCGGCAGCCAGGGAAAGGCCGCGTAGCATGGACTTCAACGACAGCCCCGAAGAAGCCGCCTTCCGTGCCGAAGCGCGGGACTGGCTCGCCGCGCACGCGCGGGCACACGAGCTGGTACCCGGCGCGAAGATGCCCGATACCGAGGAAGCCGACCGCGGTCGGGCGTGGATGCGCGAGCTTTACGCCGGCGGCTGGTCGGGCCTGACCTTTCCCAAGGCACTCGGCGGCCGCGGATTGTCGGGGATCGAGGCGGTGATCTTTGCCGAGGAGGAGGGCAAATATCATCTGCCAAAGGGACCTTTCACGTCAATCGGCACGGGAATGGCGCTTCCCGTCATCGCGAAGCATGGCAATGACGAGCAGAAGGCACGCTTTATCGAGGCGACGCTGAAGGGCGACATCACCTGGTGCCAGCTCTTCTCGGAACCCGCGGCCGGCTCCGATCTCGCGGGCCTGCGGACAAAGGCGGTGCGCGCCGACGACGGTTCGGGCGACTGGATCGTCAACGGGCAGAAGGTCTGGTCGAGCTGGGCGCATCTCACCGACTGGGGCATCCTTGTCGTGCGCACCGATCCGACGGTGCCGAAGCACAAGGGGCTGACTTTCTTTGTCGTCGACATGAAAACGCCGGGCATCGAGACGCGCCCGATCCGCCAGATTTCAGGGGCGAGCGAGTTCAACGAAACCTTCCTCACCGACGTCCGCATTCCCGATGCCAACCGGCTCGGCGCAGAAGGTGAAGGCTGGGCCTGTTGCATGACGGTGCTGATGGGCGAAAGGCTGGGATCGGGCGCGCACCGCAGCGGGATCGAGCCCTTGCTCGATTATGCGGCGGCGACGCCCGACGGGCATGGCGGCAACATGCTCGACGATCGGGCAGTCCGTCAGCAATTTGCCGAGGCGCTTGCCGAGGAACAGGGCGAACGCTTCTTTCAGGCGCGGCTGCGCACGATGGTGTCGAAGGGCGAGAATCCCGGCGCTCTCGCGGGCATGGTCAAGCTCGCCTATGCCAGCCGTTACCAGAAGACCAACGGGCTTGCGCTCGAGCTGCGCGGGCTGGCCGGGATTGCGCCCGAGGCGGACGACACGGCGAGCGGCGATGTGCAGTATGACTATATCTATTCGACCGTCATGCGCATCGCCGGCGGTGCCGACGAGGTGCTGCGCAACCAGATTGCCGAGCGCGTGCTCGGTATGCCGGGCGAGGTGCGTATGGACAAGGATGTAGCCTTCGAGACATTGAAGGGGTAAGTTCCAAACCTCGTCATTGCGAGGAGCCGAAGGCGACGCGGCAATCCAGCGTAGGCGTTACCCGTTCTGGATTGCTTCCCCCGGCTTTCGCCGGGGTCGCAATGACGATGGATTGATGGCTAAGCCACCCGCCGTCGCGCTTCGGCCGCCTCCGCCAAGGGGTCCACCAGCTCTTTCTTCAATATCTTGCCGTTCGGATTGAGCGGCAGGTCGTCCATGACGAGCAGGGTACGCGGCACCTTGTTGTCGGCAAGATGCTCGCGGCAGAAGGCGATGATTTCATCGGCGGTGGCGCTGGCGCCGGGCCGAAGCGAGACCGCCGCGGCGATGTCCTCGCCCAATACCTCGTGCGGGACGCCGACGACCGCCGCCTGCTGGACCGCCGGGTGAAGGTGGAGCGCGGTTTCGATCTCGAGCGGCGTGATGTTGTAGCCGCCGCGGATGATCAGTTCCTTCGAACGGCCGGCCATGATCAGGTCGCCGTCGGCGTCGACAAACCCGAGGTCGCCGGTTTTGGTCCACCCGCCCCTGAAACTTGCAGCGGTCGCTTCGGCGTCGTTCCAGTAGCGTCGCGGGTGTTTTTGCCAGCCATAGATTTCGCCGACCACACCGGGTTCGGTGATGACGTTGCCGCTCTCGTCGCGGATTTGCATGTGCGCGGGCAATTTGCCGACACATCCGGGCTTCAGGACCTGTTCCTGACTGGTCGTGCCCAGCCCGACGCCGCCTTCGGACATGCCATAGCTGTTGCGGATACGCAGATGCGGCCAGAGTTTCGCGGCGCGCTTGACCGAATCGTGCGGCAGCGGGGCGGTTCCGGTCATCAGATATCTGACGCCGTCGAGATCATAGTCGCCGACGTCCGGGTGATCGAGCACGAGCCGGAGCATCGACGGGACGAGATAGACGAGGTTCGGACGCTTTTCCTTCGCAAGCTCGAGAAAGCCCTTGGGATCGAATTTCGGCTGGGTGATCGCGGTCGCGCCACCCCGCGCCGGGAGCATGACGATGCCGATATTTCCCCCCGAACCGGTCAGCGGCAGGGCGCTGAGCGTCGAACGCGAGCGATCCTGATTATAGCCCGTGACACCCGTCATCAGGTCGGGATGTGAGACGACGACGCCCTTGATCCTGCCGGTTGTCCCCGATGTTCCGAGGATTTCGGCGTCGGCTTCCGGATCGAGGCTCGCCTGATCGGGCAGCGCGGCAATGTCGCGCGGCATGGCATCGACGTGCCAGCATCCGGCAAGATCGAGGTTCTTCACCAGTTCGGGAGCATCGGTCAGGCAAAAGCGCGGCCCGCAGAGCGCCGCATAATCGGTCACTTCCTTCGGATTGAGGCGCGTGTTGATCGGGCAGGCAATGCCGCCAGCGCGGAACACGGCGAACACCGCGATCGCCATCTCGACCGCGCGCGCGTTGCTGATCGGCAGGAAGACCCGGTCCCCGGGAACCAGCCCCGCCGCGGCCAATCCGCCCCCGACCTCGTCCGCCTCGCGGTCCCATCCGGCAAAGCTGATTTGCCGCCTTGTGTCGTCATGCGCGATCTCGTCGGCCTGATGCGTCGCACGCACCTTCAATGCATCGCTGATGCGGCGAACTTCCATCTCGGCACTATCTCCTTGCGTCACTGATAGGGATGTATTACCTAGTTATATAACTGATGACAAGGGAGATGCGCCGTGGCCGATACAAAAGCCGATATCAAGCAAAGCGATGAATGGCAGAAAGCCACCGCATACGAGATTACGGACGCGGACATCGAGCGGCAGCGCAAACTGCTCGGTTACGATCAGGCGGCGAAGACGCGCGAATATATCCAGACCGCGACCGAGGATAATATCCGCAACTTCGCGCACGGCATGGGCGACGACAAACCGCTTTATACCGATCCTCACTATGCGAAGAAGACGCGTTGGGGCAGCGTGATCGCGCCTGGAATGATGGCGGGCGTCATCAACAGACCGATGCTGGGCGACCCTGTTCCCGACGAGATCAAGGCGCTGCGCAAGAGCCTGTTCAAGGGGGTTCATGTCTTTGTTTCGGGTTCCCAATGGGATTTCTACCGTCCGATCTATCCGGGCGACACGATTTACAGCTTCAACGGCGATGAAAGCTGCGAGGTGAAGCAGTCCGAATTCGCCGGCCGCTCCGTGATCGGCGTTCGCCGCGACGTGAAGATCAACCAGCGCGGCGAGGTTGTCGCGGTCTATCGCATCCTTCGCGTGCTCACCGAACGCAAGACCGCTGTAAAGAAGGGCAAATATTCGGCGATCGAACCCGCGAGCTACACCGACGAGGAAATGCAGGCGATCGAGGATATTTACGCCGCCGAAGCGGTGCAGGGCGCCGAAAAACGCTGGTTCGAGGGAGTCGAAAAGGGCGATTCGCTGGGACTGCAGGCAAAGGGGCCGCTGACCGTCACCGACGTCATTTGCTTCCACGCGGGCGGCTATGGCTTTGTGCCCTACGCGCCGACCGCAAACCGGCTGGCGCACAAGAACCGCCAGCGCATTCCGGCCTTTTACGTCAAGAACGAATATGGGATCCCCGACGTCGCACATCGGCTGCACTTGGATCCGACCTGGGCGCAGGCGATCGGCAATCCGATGGCCTACGACTATGGCGTGATGCGCGAGAATTTCCTGTGGCAATATCTGAGCGACTGGGCGGGCGACGATGCCGTGATTACCCATGTCCACGACGAGATTCGCAAGTTCAACTATATGGGCGACGTCCAGCGCGTGACCGGCGAGGTGCTCGCCAAGCGGCAGGAGGGCGGGCAGAACCTGGTCGATGTCGCGGTAAAGTTCACCAACCAGCGCGACGAGGAAACGGTGCGCGCGTCGGCGACGATCGCGCTGCCCGGCAAGGACCGGCCGCTTCCGCTCTATCCGGCCGTCCCCGACGAGCTGGCCGAAAAGGCGGTGCGGATGCTGGCGCGGCATCGCGAACTTGGCGGCGATTGACGTAGGTCCGAGCCATCCGCAGCGGATCATCAAATCATATCGTCATTGCGAGGAGCGAAGCGACGCGGCAATCCACAGTAGCGTAAACTCGCTCTGGATTGCTTCCCCCGGCTTTCGCCGGGGTCGCAATGACGAGGCTAAGAAGGTCATCCTGCTCTGTGGAGAGGGTTTATGAGTGAAATCCTGATCGACGATGATGCGGGTGTCCGCACCGTCACCCTCAACCGTCCGGATCGCCTGAACGCACTGACCGGCTCGATCATGGCCCCGCTCGCCGACGCCTGCGCCGATGCCGCGCGCGATCCATCGGTCGGCTGCGTCGTCGTGACCGGGGCGGGGCGGGGCTTTTGCGCCGGTGGCGACCTGAAGGAAGGCGGTGCCGACAAGGCGGTCGTGCCGGCGAATGCCGAAGTCGGCAGCCGCACCGAGCAGGGTCATGTCCGGCTTCGCTCCTTCATGGAGACCTCGCGGTTGCTCCACGAAATGTCCAAGCCGACGATCGCCATGGTCAACGGCCCCGTCGCGGGCGCCGGGATCGGCATCGCCGGGGCGTGCGACCTGCGTTTTGCGGCGCGGAGCGCAACCTTTCTCACCGCTTTCGATCGCATCGGCGCAGGGGGCGATTTCGGATCGACCTGGTTCTGGACGAAGATCGTTGGCACCGGCGTTGCGCGCGAGCTTTTTTTTCTCGGTGAGAAGTTATCGGCGGAAGAGGCCTTCGCCAAGGGTCTTTATACGCGTCTGTTCGACGACGAAGCCTTGCGCGCCGAAACGATGGCGGCGGCCCGGCGCCTCGCCGACGGGCCGCGTATGGGGTATCGCTATATGAAGGCGAACCTCAACAACGCCGAGGATTGGGCATTCGAAGCCGCGCTCGACGCCGAGGCGCTCAACATGGGGCTGTCGACAAGCGCGACCGCGATGATCCGGCGCGAGAAGAAGAAGCAGGAAGGTGAGGGCGGTGGCTGACTTCGCGAGCATCCGTGTCGATCGGTACGATGACGGCGTCGCGGTGGTCACCGTTGCGCGCGGCGATATTGGCAATGCCTCGTCGCCCGAGATGCTTGGCGAGATTCGCGACGCGTTCCTCGCCTTGTCTGCCGACCGCGACGTTCGGGCAATCATCCTCGCCGCCGAAGGCAGACACTTCTCGGTCGGTGCCGATTTCGCTTTCCTCGAGCGCCTGACCGGCATGTCGGCGACCGAGATCATGGATACGGTGTACGGAAATTTCCAGGGCGCGGCGCGGGCGATCTATCGCTGCCCCAAGCCGACGCTTGCACTGGTGCAGGGCGCCGCGGTCACGGTCGGTTGCGAGATCGCGCTTGCCTGCGATTTCCGGATCGCCGCAGACAATGCGATGTTCCAGGAAAGCTGGATCAGGCTCGGGATCATGCCGCCGCTCGGCGGAACGTTCCTGCTGCCGCGGATTGTCGGGCTGGGCCGCGCGCTGGAGATGTGCCTGCGCGGCAAGCAGGTGCGGGCCGAGGAGGCGCTGGGCATCGGGCTCGTCAGCGAGGTGGTGGCGCGTGAGGCACTCGATGCGCGGGGCATGGAATTCGCGCAAGAGCTCGCGGCGTCGGCGCCGCTCGCCTATGCCACCGTCAAGCAGTCGATCCAGCGATCGCTCGAAAGCAGCATGGAGGCCGGATGGCAGGCGAACCTGCCGAACCAGGCCTTGCTGCTCGGCAGCGAAGATCATCGCGAAGGACTGGCTGCCGTGACCGAAAAACGCGCGCCGGTTTTCCGGGGGGAATAACCCACCTCCGTCATTGCGAGGAGCGAAGCGACGCGGCAATCCAGAGTGGTGTAAACCG
>CBJKNR010000106.1:0-9748 GCA_966417555.1 uncultured Sphingopyxis sp. | reverse complement strand
CGGCGTCCGCGCGGGCGGCGACACGACGCTGACGGCGGGCACTGCCGTCACCGTCACCACGGTCGAAGGCAACAGCCTTGCGCTCACCGGGGCGACCGGCATCACCGCGGACCGTGTCCGCAGCAATAGCTTCAATTTCACCGAAACCGTCAGCCTCAACAGCAGCGACGGCGATATCCGGATCGGCGACCTCTCCTCCTTGAACCCGATCGACGCCAGCGCCAATGCAATCCGTATCGAAAGCGGCGGCAGTCTCCAGTTCACGACGCTCACCACCGATGTCGGCGACGCTTATGTGCATGGGGGGAGCGGCATCTTTTCGATCGCCAACGGCAGTGTCGCGGGAACTGCCGACTTTGCGGCTTCGGCTGAATCGATGAACATCGCCAACCTGGCCGCGGCCAACGCGATCCTGCTGAACTCCGGCGGCGAGATGAACCTCGACACGGTGACGGTTGCCGGCGACCTCGATGTCACCGTGCTGATACCCGGAATCAGCGGCGCGTCGCTCGCGATCACCGGTGTCGTGACCGGCCAGTCGATCTCGCTCGCCTCGACCAACATCAATATCGCGGGAACCGGCCGCGTCGGCACTGCGGGTATCACCCAGCAATTGTCCATCGCCAACAACAACGCCGACAACCAGACTTTCGTCGGCGGCACCGGGACACCGAACGGCTATCACATCGACGCGAACGAGCTGACGCGCCTCTATGGCGCCCAGATCGAAATTTTCGCGCCCGAAGTGCAAGCGGCCGGCAGTGGCTCGGTCGGATCGGCCGCGCCGCCCGATGTCGTCGTCGACACCTTCACCATGGCTGGCGGCGCCGCGGGATCGAACCTTGGCGCGAATGGCGCCCTGACGATCCGTACCCCGGGCAAGATGCGCGTGATCGGCAATGTCCAGCTGACCGGCCTGACCGACGCCAACACGCTGAACCTGGTTGCGACCGACGCGCTCGAGGTCATCCTCGGCCAAGGCAGCGTCCGCCTCGTCAATGGCAGCGATCCCGCCGGGCAACTCAACATGGCGTCGGACGACATCATCGTGGCGACGCAAGCCGCCATCGCAGCTGTGGGCGCGGCGACAAGCATGGACGCGATCAACAGGCGGCTGGGCGAGAATGACGGCATTGTCCTCGACGAAGGCGCGCTGTTCGCCCGCGGTATTCGCGCCGACATTTCGGGCGGCTTCTATGTCCAGAACAGCGGTGCGGGCACCGACGCCGCGCTGCGCCGCGGGCTGACCTTCGGCGCCGGGGGGCTCGACGTGCTGACCCAGGGGCCGTCGCGCATCGCCATCAACGGCGTCCAGCTCGGCCCGAACGGGCAGGTCACCGGGCTCGACGCGCTCCGGCTTTTGACGATCGCAGGCAGCGCGCCGGTTACCGGCACCTATGATCGCCAATCGACCGTCAACGGCTGCCTGATCGTCAGCCCGGCCGTCTGCACAACTGCCGCTTTCGAAAACAACTTCCCGGTGCAGGATGTGATCGAGGAAGAGGTCAAGGCCGACGAAGATGGCGGCGGCGACGGCAACAACCTGCCGCAGCCGCTGATCACGATGCGCGAACTCGATCCGCTGACCGGCGAGCCTTTGCTCGACGATCCGGTGACAGGCGCGGGCAACGACGATTTGTGGACGCCGCCGGCGCAATAGACCCTGTTTCGGTTGACGCCGACCGACGGACCAAGGCATGGGCGGCGCTATGACCGACGCCCCTGCTCTCCCTCTCAAGCTGTTCAACAGCCTGACGCGCAGCCTCGAAATTTTCGAGCCCGTCCACCCCGGCGAGGCGCGTGTCTACAGCTGCGGCCCGACCGTCTATAATTATCCGCATATCGGCAATATGCGCGCCTATGTCTTCGCCGACACGCTGGGACGCACGCTGTCGTACAAGGGCTACAAGCTCACCCATGTCATCAACATCACCGACGTCGGTCACCTGACCGACGACGCCGATGCGGGCGAGGACAAGCTGGAAAAGGCCGCCGCCGAGAAGGCGCAGTCGATCTGGGACATCGCGAAGCACTATACCGAGGCCTATTGGCAGGATGTGAAGGCGCTCAATATCCGAGGTCCTATGAAGGCCGGCAAGCCGGAGGCCGCGCACTGGTCGATCGCAACCGACTATGTCCCGCAGATGGTCGAATTCGCAAAGGCGATCGCGGACAGGCATTGCTACGAGCTCGACGGCGGCCTCTATTTCGACACCACGACGGTGAGCGACTATGGCCGCCTCGCGCGTCACGGCACCGACGAGGGCGAAAGCCGGATCGATCCGGTCGACGGCAAGCGCCACCCCGCCGACTTCGCGATCTGGCGCAAGACGCCCGCGGGCGAGAAGCGCCAGATGGAATGGGATTCGCCGTGGGGCCGCGGCGCGCCGGGCTGGCATCTCGAATGCTCGGTGATGTCGGATGCGCTGCTCTGCTTCCCCTTCGATATCTACACCGGCGGCATCGACCACCGCGAGATCCACCATCCGAACGAGATCGCGCAGAACCAGGCGCACAGCTGCAGCGACGCGAGCGGCGCGCGCATCTGGATGCACAATAATTTCCTCGTCGAACGCTCGGGCAAGATGTCGAAGTCGAGCGGCGAGTTCCTGCGCATTCAGCTCCTCATCGACAAGGGCTTCCATCCCCTCGCCTACCGCCTGATGTGCCTGCAGGCGCATTATCGCAGCGAGCTCGAGTTTTCGTGGGAAGGGCTTGGAGCGGCGTTGACGCGGCTCAAGCGGCTGGTGATGGCCGCGGCGCCGGTGCGCAATGCGGAACCGGCCGAGCCCGCCGACCACCGCCTCACCGACCTGCTCGCGAAGTTCGACGCCGCCATGTCGGACGACCTCAACACCGCGGTCGCGTTGACCTTGCTCGAAGATGCGGCGGCGATGAAGAAAATCGACGTCGGGCAAAAGCGCGGGGCGCTTGCCGCGATGGATGCGGTGCTCGGCCTCGACCTGCTGACGACCGAACGCATCGACCTGCGCGTCCGGCCCAGGACCGCAGCGATCGCCGAAGACGAAATCGAAGCCATTCTCGCGCGGCGCAAGGAGGCGCGCGCGGCGAAAGACTTCGCCGCCTCCGACGCGCTCCGCGATCAACTCATCGCCGCGGGCGTCGAGGTGATGGACGGCGACCCGCTCGGCTGGGAGTGGCGGCTGGAGAATTGAGTCCCCCTCCCGCTTGCGGGAGGGGTCAGGGGAGGGCATGTTCCGTCCCACACATCATCGTCGCAAGCTGGACAGGCCCACCCCCGGCCCCTCCCGCAAGCGGGAGGGGAGAAATATGACCATCACCGTCCTGTCAGGCCTGATCCGCCCGCTCGTCGAAAACCGCCTGCCCGGCTGGGTCGAACCGCGCTTCTTTGCCTCGAAGGAAGAGGCCATGGAACTGGCGCCCGCGGCCGAGATCGGCTGGTTCGACATGTACGACAAGAAGGATATGGTGGCGGTGATCACCGCGGCCACCGGCCTTAAATGGCTCAATTCCATCTATGCCGGGGTCGACGGCATGCCGCTCGATCTGCTGCGGGCACGCGGGACGGTGGTGACGAACGGCGCAGGAATCAACGCGATCACCATCGCCGAATATGTCGTGATGGGCATGCTCACTGTCGCCAAGGGTTACCGCGACGTCGTGCGCGCGCAGGAGCGGCGCGAATGGCTGATGGATTCGCCGGGCAAGGTCGAACTGTTCGGGTCGAAGGCGCTGCTGCTCGGCTATGGCGCGATCGGCAAGCTGATCGAGGAGCGGCTGAAAGCCTTCGCGGTCGACGTCACGGTAGTGCGCCGCTCGCCGGGTGCGAACACGCTGACCCCCGACCAATGGCGCGCGCAGCTCGGCGATTTCGACTGGGTGATCCTCGCCGTCCCCGCGACTCCCGAAACCGACGGCATGATCGGCGCGGCGGAACTGGCCGCGATGAAGCCGACCGCAACGCTCATCAACATCGCGCGCGGCAGCGTCGTCGACCAGGCCGCGCTCGTCGCCGCGCTCGACGGACGGCAGATCGCCGCCGCCTTTCTCGACGTCACCACCCCCGAGCCGCTGCCCGCCGACGATCCGCTCTGGAGCCTCGACAACGCGCATATCACCATGCACCTGTCGGGCCGCGCACAGGACAAGATGTTCGTCCGCTCGGCGCAGCGCTTCCTCGAAAATCTGGATCGCTGGCAAAAGGGCGAAGCCGTCGAGCCGCGGGTGGACCTGACGCTGGGCTACTGACCCGGCCGCTCGGCCTTCAGTTCGCGCACCAGCGGCTGCAGCCGCTCGTCATATTTGGCGAGCATCGTGTGCGCGCCGGCATGGTCGTAAAAGCTGACGAGCTCGCGCCCGTTCCAGCGGTGGAGCGCATAGGCCGGGTCCTCGGCGACGATCATCGGGCGGTCATCGGGCTTGTTCTCGTCGATCGGGCGGAGGTCGAGCGAGACCTGCGGCGCGGTCGACGAGCAGATCGCGACGGTGCGCCCCTCCCACGCCACGGTCACCGAGCGGTGGAGGTGGCCGCAGATCAGCCCGCGGACCTGCGGATGGCGACGCACCACGTTGGTGAACACCCCGACCCACGGCTCGTCGGGGTCGGTGTTCATCCACTCGATGCCGCTTTCGACTGGCGGATGATGCATCACGATATAGGTGGGCTTCACGCTGTCCCGGGCCAGCTCCTTGTCGAGCCACGCCGCGCGCTGTTCGCAGAAGGCGCCGCCGTGACGCCCCTCCTCGAGCGTATCGATCGTCACCAGCCGGAGTTCGGGAAGCTCGATCGTGTATTGCACAAAACCATTGCCGCCATCGAACCCCGGAAAGCGCGCGTGAAAGGCGTCGCGCACGTCATGATTGCCGACGCTCGGCCACACCGGAAAGGGACAGCGCGAAAAGGCGGTCGCGAGGCGGCGATAGCTGTCGTCGTCGCCGCGATCGGTAAGGTCGCCGGTCGCGAGCAACAGGTCGGGGCGGTTCGGCCCCTCGATCAACACGTCGAGCACCTCGTCGAGGCGCTTGCGGTTATATTCGGCCGGATTGTCCGGATCGAACCCGATATGGATATCTGTGATCTGTGCGATCAGCATATCCGTCCCCCGTTCCCGCCGGTCTGGTCCGGCGACCCAAAACCTATCCGTCCTGCCCTGCCGCATGCAAGGAAGGTGTGCGCCATGTCACTTCGTAAAGGCCCCGCCCCCCGGTTCCTGTGATCATGCTCACACCATGGCTAGCGCCAAGGCGTTTATTTGTGATTGCCGCGACATTTTTCTTGCGCTGGCGCGGCGGCATCCACGGCTTGCCGCCGTCCGAATGATATTCGTGGCACATCGCGCACGGCGATTCGGTCGCGGTTTCGACCTTCACGACGCGCGCGCCGCCCTTGCCGACATGGCAGTCGCGGCATTGACGCAGCCCCGGCACGAGCAGGTCGGTCGACGCCTTCGAAGCCGGCGCTGCGGTGTGACAGTCGGCGCATTCGGTCTCGCGGTGCGCGTCATGGTCGAACCAGCCCTTTTGCAGATAGCGCGGCGTCTGGCTCACCGCCGCGACGCGCCAGCCGTTGCCCGCCTGCGGCGCAAAGATCGTGTGGCAGTCGTAGCACGCGCCGCCCTTCGAGAAGACCGCGCGCACGGCATCCTCGGCGCGGTTCGGCCGCACCGCAACTTCGCGGAAATAGATGTTATAGACCTGCCCCTCGGCATAGGCGCCCGGCCGCCGCCGCTGCATCCCGCCAAGCTGTAGCGGCCGCGCCGGCGGCGCCGAGCGATAATAGGCGGTGAGATCGGCAACGACCTGGTCGGGCTCTCCGTGACGTAGCGTCCGCGTCACGCCGCCGACTGTCTCGAACGCGAGGCTGTGGCACATCGCGCAGTCGCGCTCCATCTCGACCGGCTTCACGCGCACCCCGTCGGCCTCGACGCGGTGGCAATTCTGGCATTCGAGCTTCTTGCCGAAATCATAGCGGCCGCGGAAACTTGCCGCCATGCGCGCCACGCCGCCGGTCGCCTGTAGATGCATGTCGTGAGGGAATTTGAGACCGTTATAATCGACGACGCCCTTGACCAGCGTCGTGCGTACCAGCTTACCGCCCGGTCCCGGCCGCACGAGCGGGCGAAACTCGGGATGGCTCGTTCCGAAATCAGCCGCATCGGCGAGCGTCGTCGGATGCCCCGCCGTCTTCAGCCGCGCCGACATGCCGTCATGGCAGTCGGCGCAGAATTTCTGCGGCGTTGCGGGCATCGGCCCCGCGCCCTCATGCTCGGTATGGCACTCGACGCAGCGCCCCTGCGGCTTGTTGAAGGTCCTGGCGAAACCCGCGAGCACCTTCTCGCCCACCCCCGGCGGGTGGCGCGCAGCGAGCAGCATCGCCGCCGGCGCATTGGCGTGCGCCATGCTCATCGCCTTGTGCTCGCCGGTGTGGCAGTTGACGCACGCCTTGTCGGTCACCGCGACGAACGGCTCGACATGGCAAGACTGGCAATCATTCTTCAGGCTGGCGTGCGCGCTCGACAGCGGGCCCGACAGCCACGCGCTGTCGGCGTGATAACCGTCGGGGCGCTCGTTCACTTGCCTGTAGCTGTACCACGCCCAGATCGGTCCGATCAGGAAGGCGAACAGCATAAGAAGGCCGAACACCCATGCCCCCATGCGCTTGCCGGGCATCACGCCCTGCAGCGAGAAGGCCTTCGCCTCGTCGACGTCCTTCGACGATTGCGACAATTCGTCGATCCGTTCGACGAGCAGGATGATCTTCTCGTCCTCGCGCGCGATCGTCAGCCGGTGCCCGCCGAAGCGCAGCTCGGCCCCGGCGGCGCTATCGACTTCGGCAACATCGACGGTGCGGCCGTTGAAATCGAACCCCAGCCCTTCGCTCGCCTGAATACGGACGTGGCGCCCGTCGCCACTGCTGATCGTCGCATGGTGGGGGTTCACCGCGAGGTCGGCGACGTGAATCGCGTTGCTGCCCTCGCGGCCGAGCGTGATCGTATCGCCCGGCAGCGCCGCATCGCGGATGATCTGCTTGCCCGTTTTCGTCGTCGAGATGCGACGCAGGATGAAGCTCATCGTCCGCGCCTCACCAGTAGAAGAATACGCTGATGATGTGCGCCGACAGCGCCGCGATCAGCGCAAAGGTCAGCGGCACATGCACATAGAGCCAGATTTCGAGCAGCCCCCTGATGCGCAAATGCTGGCGCAGGCGCGCCAGCGCCGCCTCTTTCTGCTTGAGCAGCCCGACGACCTTCTCGCGTGCTTCGATATCGCTGCCGCGCGACAGGGTCAGCGTGCGCAGCGCCGCCGCGGTGGCACAGCGCGGATAGCGCCCCGACAGCCGCGCGACGATGCCGCCCGCGAACGGATCCTCGTCGAGCGCCGCGAGCACCGGCGCGGTATCCTCGGGGGTCAGCGGCTGTGCGGCGGTGTGCAGCTGGCGGTCGAAGGCACGGATCGCCTCGAGCATCTGCATCTGCGTCATCTGCTCGCGATTGTTCGACAGCGCCTGCGGCAGCGTCGCATAGACGATGACGCCATAAAGTCCCGACAGGATCACGAGCATCATCAGCGCCCAAGCGAGGGTGTGGACGTTCCAGCCAAGCTGGAATCCCGTGTGCCAGGTGCCGACAATGATCAGGCTGAGGCCCAGATAGACATGCGCCGAGGTCCATGCCTTCAGCGACCAGTGATCGCTCGTCATCTTGCGCTTGCGATAGCCCAATGCGGTGAGCCAGAGGATCAGTCCCGCGCCCATGGTGCCGAGCGTATAGCCGTACCAGCTGCCGCCATTGTGCCGCGGCGTCACGTCGATCAGCGCATAACTCACGATGATCAGCAGGCAGAGCCCGCCCGAAATCTTCGCCCAGCGAAATCCGGCGTAGCGGAGGAAACCTTCGTGCCGCCGCTCGCGGACGCGCTCGACCTGTGTCGCCTTCGACCGGCGGCGCTGGAAAAGGCTCGCCATCAGTCGGTATCCTCGTCGAGCCGCGCGATCGACAGGAATTCCTCGGGCGAGACGCGGATCGCGGCGCCGGTCGGGCACGCGCGCACGCACGCCGGGCCGCCCGAAATGCCCTTGCACATGTCACATTTGACCGCGATCTTCTTGGGCTTCTCGTCGCCCAATTGCTTCTTGGTCCATTTGGGCGACGGCTCGCCCGGACCGGGACCAAAGCCGGTGAGCAGCCAGCGCAGCAGGCTGGGTTTCGGCGGCGGCGCGGCCTCCATGCGGATCACGCCATAGGGGCAGTTGCGCATGCAATTGCCGCAGCCGATGCAGCCGGGCTCCATGAACACCTCGCCGTCGGGGCCGCGGTGGATCACATTCGGCGGGCAGTCGGCCATGCAGTGCGGATGCTCGCAGTGGCGGCAACTCGTCGGCACGTGCAGGTGGGCAAAGGTCTTGCCCGCCTCGCGGTCGAGCCGCGACAGGCCCTCATGGCTGTCGGCGCATGCCTTTTCGCAATTGTCGCAACCGACGCAGAGATTCTCGTCGATCAGCAGCGCATCGGTCGCCTCGCCCAGCCCCTCCTTCATGATGAAGCTCGCAGTATCCGAATAAAGATCGACCGCGCTCGAATAGGTCGCCTTGCGCGATTCGATGAAGCTGTTCATTTGCGCGCGCTCGGCGACCGCGGCTTCGGTCGCCTCGCGCACCTGCGGCCGTTTGGCGAGCATCGCCTTGAATTCCTCGCCCTTCAGCCGGATGACTTCGCTCGCGACCGCGGCCTTTACCGTGGCGTTGCGCGGGGCGCCGCTGAGCACCGCCATTTCGCCGAAAAAGCTGCCCGCGGGCAGGTAGCGGAGGAAGATCGGCTTTCCACCGATATCCTTCTCGACCACCATCGACCCCGAGCGGATCACGTAAACGTCGTCGCCCTCGTCGCCTTCGGCGAGCACGACCTTGCCCGCGGGCACGCGCTCGATCGCGGGATCCTCGACGATCGGCTCGAGGTCCTCGACGGTCAGCCCGCCCTTGAAGATCTGGAGCAGCTGGCGTTCGAGCGAGATGCGGTTGATCACGCGCTTCGCGCCCGGCACCGCCGCCATCAACTTGAGCGCCGCGGTACGCGACACTTCAACGAAAATGCTGTCCTCGCCGGCGCGGATCGTCGCACCGCGTTTGCGGCCCGAAATCAGGCCGACCTCACCGAAAATCGATCCCTGCTCGATCGGCACGCTGATGTCGGGGCCGACCTCGACGACCGCGTGGCCGTCGGCGATGGCAAAGAGGGATGACCCCGGCTCGCCCTTTTCGAAAACGACATCGCCCTTGCGATAGAAGGCGACCTTCGAATCGAGCATGAACTCGCGCATCTGAAGCGGCGAGACGTCGACGAAGATACGGATGCGCGTGCGCAGATATTCGAGCCATTCGCTGACCGGTTTCTGCTGCGGCAGCGCCGCAAAGATCGCGGCCAGATCCTTTTCGTCGGCGGGGGTCAGCGCCGTGTTGCCGTTCAGGAATTCGACGACGTCATAGCCCTGGTTCATGCAATGCTTGATCAGCGGATAACCTGCGAGCGCGCCGATGACATAGAGGCCGGGCACCGTCGTCTCGAAGGTCGGCGACAGTTTCGGAAAGGCTTCGCGGTCGGGGCCGGTAAACTCGATCCCCATCGATTCGACAAAACCGCGCGGCGCGACCGACCCGAGACGCGCGACGATGACGTCGCATTCGATCCGCTCCTCGCCCGTCGGCGTTTCGAGCGTCAGCCAGCCGGGCTCGACCTTCTTCGGCTGCGTTTCGGTGCGGATCGACATGAAG
>CBJKNR010000105.1:0-9825 GCA_966417555.1 uncultured Sphingopyxis sp. | reverse complement strand
GTCGATTCGGCGGGCACGCGCTGCAACGCCGCCGCCGCGCTGAAAGCCGCGGGCGCCGAGGGCGTCGTCGCCTATTGTACGCACGGCGTCCTTTCGGGCGGCGCGGTCGCACGCGTCGATGCGAGCGAGCTCACCGAACTCGTCATCACCGATTCGATCATGCCGACCGATGCGGTGAACGACAGCAAGAAGGTGCGCACGCTGACCGTCGCGCCGCTGCTCGGCGAAGCGATCAAGCGCATCGCCGACGAAACGAGCGTCTCCTCGCTCTTCGACTGACGCCGTCTCAACGCGCGACGAGCGCCCCGACGATATGGTCAAGCTGGCGCCGGAAACCCGCATGATCAGGCACCGCGTGGACGAGACCGCGCGCCGTCCAGCATAGGGCCTGCGCCATGCTGCCCGCGCGCGCAACCGCCGAACCGGGGCCGCTGAGGCGGATCGCTTCGGCCATCGCGGCGACCAGCCGGCGCTCCGCCGCGCGTACCGCATCGGAGGGATCGCGCTGGAGCATCGCCACGATTTCGGCGCCGTGCGGCGAGGCGCGCAGCGTCGCCATATGCCGGCCGGTCCACGCATCGAGCGCATCGGTCAGCCGTTCGGCGAGCGTCCTTGCCGGTTGCTCGATGCTGGCGAGCGCGGCGGCAAGCGAGCTGTCGATCACGCCTTGGGTCGCCCATTCGATCAGCGCGCCCTTCGAACCATGGCGAAGATAGAGCGTCTGGCGCGACACGCCGAGCGCCTGCGCGACATCTTCCATCGACGTCTTGCGCAGGCCGTAGCGCGCGAAGGTCGCGACGATCGGATCGAGAGGAAAATCGCCCGGCATTGCGCCAGTTTTACAGTTAAAATGAAAATTGTAAAATTAGTAAAATCGCGTCATTGGCACGGCGAACAGCTTTGCTTGGACTGGCGGCGCGGCCCGTGCTCGGCTAGCGCAGGTCCCATGTCGCTCTCATCCGATCTCGCTCTCGCCAACCGTCTCGCCGACGCGGCCGGCGAAGCAATCCGCCCGCTCTTTCGTTCGAACTGGTCGCACGAAGCCAAAGCCGACGCCTCGCCCGTCACCGAGGCCGACCGTGCCGCCGAAGCCGCGATGCGCCGCCTGCTCGACGCCGAAGCGCCGCGGGATGGGATTATTGGCGAGGAATATGGCGTGGAACGTGGCGAAGCCGCGCGCCAGTGGGTGCTCGACCCGATCGACGGCACCGTCAGCTTCATGGCCGGGCGCCCGATCTTCGGCACGCTGATCGCGCTGCTGCAGGACGGCTGGCCCGTGCTCGGCATCATCGACCAGCCGATCGCCCGCGAACGCTGGGTCGGCGCGCTCGGGCAGCCGACGCTGTTCAACGGCGCGCCCGCGCGCACGCGCAGCTGCCGGGGCCTCGGCGACGCGGTGCTCGCGACGACCGGACCGCAATATTTCAGCGATCACGACGGCGAGCATTTCATGGCGCTCGCCGCGAAGACCTCGCACAAGCGCATGGTCTTTGGCGGCGACTGCTATAATTACGGGCTGCTCAGCAGCGGCCACATCGACCTGGTGGTCGAGGCGGGGCTGAAGCTCCACGACTTCGCCGCGCTCGCGCCGATCGTCGAGGGCGCGGGCGGGACGATGTGCGACTGGAACGGCGATCCGCTGAGCGCCGACAGCTCGGGGCATGTCATCGCGCTCGGCGATCCGGCGCGGCTCGAGGATGTGATCGAGGGGCTCGCCTGCCACCATTGAGACGGAGAGGAACGGAGATGGCTTTCGAAGGCAGCTGCCATTGCGGCGCGGTGACCTACAGCGTCGAGGGCGATATTCCCGATACGGCGATGAGCTGCAACTGCTCGCACTGCCGGCGCAAGGGCTTCCTCCTCGCCTTCGTTCCGCTGGACCAGTTCCGGCTGACGCGCGGCGCCGACAAGCTCGCAAGCTACAGGTTCAACAAGCATAATATCGACCATCAATTCTGCACCGGCTGCGGCTGCCAGGGCTTTTCGGTCGGCACCGGCCCCGAGGGCTCGAAAATGGCGGCGGTGAACCTGCGCTGCGTTCCGGGCGCCGATCTCGATACGCTGACCATCCAGAAAGTCGACGGCGCGAGTTTCTAACCCTCTGTAACCGGTCCGCCGATCGACCAGATATGGCCGAACGGGTCGGTCACCTGACCATAGCGCTGGCCCCAGAACTGGTTGTCGAGCGGGAAGCGCACGGTCGCGCCCGCGGCGACCGCCTTTGCCCAGGCGGCGTCGGCGTCGGGCACGTCGAGGTGCAGTCCGACCCCCGCGGGGGCCGGCGCGGCTCCGCCCATCATCTCGGGAAAATCGTCGTTGAGCATCAGCGGGCCGCCATTGACGTCCAGATGCGCGTGCAGGATGCGCTTGCCGTCCTCCGCCATATGGCGCCCGCTTTCGCTGGCGCCGAAAGCGCGAGTGTAGAAGTCGATCGCCTCCGCGGCGCGATTTTCCCGGATCGTCAGATGCGGAACGACACCTTTCATGGCACAATATTCCTCGCTCATGCGACTCGCTCCCTTTTTAAAATGGAGCCGCAATCTAGGGTCAGGAGCGATTAATTGCACGTTCGAGGTTTGAAGCGATTTTGTTCAGTGCGAGGAGGCAAGGTGCAGGAATATGTCGATATTTCGAGGCTTGCCGACGAAGCAATGGACAAAATCGATCAAATCCCGAGGGGACGCCGAAATGGCTTCGATCTCAGGCCCGTGCGACCTTGCCGGTAGCGATGCTACCCGCAGCGGCCACCCGAGCCCGATATCTTCGCCATTTCGACGCCTCGATCGTGCAATTAATCGGTCCTGACCCTGGCCCGCGGCGCTTGCAATTCCGAGCGAATCCGTCTAGGCGCGCGCCTTCCGATTGTGCCGGCTGGCTGAAAGGGCTGCCAGGCCGGTACCAAAGCGGACTTCAAAAGGAGACCAAAATGCCCAAGATGAAGACCAAGAGCGGTGTGAAGAAACGCTTCAAATTCACCGCCTCGGGCAAGGTGAAGCACGGCGTCGCCGGCAAGCGCCACCGCCTGATTTCGCACAACTCGAAATATATCCGCACCAACCGCGGCACCAGCGTGCTCAGCGATTCGGACGCGGCCCATGTGCGCCTCTGGGCACCCTACGGCCTGAAGTAAGGAGCGCTAAGACATGTCACGCATCAAACGCGGCACGACCACGCACGCCAAGCACAAGCGGATTCTGGCGCAGGCGAAGGGCTATTACGGCCGTCGCAAGAATACGATCCGCATCGCCAAGCAGGCGGTCGAAAAGGCCGGCCAGTACGCGTACCGCGACCGCAAGGTCAAGAAGCGGAGCTTCCGGGCTCTCTGGATCCAGCGCATCAACGCCGCGGTCCGCGCCGAGGGTCTCACCTATTCGCAGTTCATGCACGGCGTGAAGCTGGCCGGGATCGAACTCGACCGGAAGGTCATGGCCGACCTCGCGATGAACGAAGGCGGCGTGTTCACCGCGATCATCGCGCAGGCGAAGGCGGCGTTGCCCAAGGCAGCCTGACGCTCCGAGCCAAGGCGAACAAAAAAAGGGCGGTCCCGCGGGGCCGCCCTTTTTTCGTTGGGGTTTCGGCTAACGACCGGTTGTGAACGCTTAAGCCGCGTCTTCTTCGATCCCGATCCGGTCAAAGAACCCATCGAAATCGGTAGCAATCACCTCGGCGCTATCGCCGCCCACAATCATATCGATCGAGACGATCGGCCAAGGAGCATCCTGCCGAGTGTCGAAAGCCAAATATTCTCCGCCACCATTGCCGCCAAAAATCAGGAATCCCTGCAAATTGGGTTGGCCGTGGTTCGCGCTCCTTATCGACTCCGCGACCGTCATCGCTGAGTCCAAACATAGATTGTAAGGCTGCATAGCTAATGGGCCTTCACCACCGTTACTGAAGGCAAGCAGCTCAAAATAACGGGCGGGTAGTTGTCCGGGCGCTACCGCTTGCAATTCGGCAAGCTCCTCCGGCGTCGCACCGTCCATCCGGAACCAGTCTCGGCCCTCTAACATCAGTGGTCCCTCCGCAAGCGCCTATCGTTGTCCGCTCTCTAGCGTCGCGCGGTCAAAACCGGAAGGTCCGCTCACCACCCCAAAGCCGCCGTGTAGTCCCATCGACCGTCCTAGCCGCCAGCCCAGTCGCCATGCTGCGCCATCCACAGGCTGACCGTCGCGATCGCCGCGGTTTCGGCGCGCAGGATGCGCGGCCCGAGCGCGATGCGGCGGACGGCGGCGTGCGCGATGAGCATGTCGCGCTCGCGGTCCGTAAAGCCGCCTTCGGGGCCGGTCAGGATCGCGGCGGGCGCGGGCGCGGCGACCCTGGCGAGGGGTACGCCGCCCGCTTCGTCGGCGAACAGCAGTGCGCGCTCCGCCGGCCAGTCCTTCAGCAATTGCGGCAGTTTGACGGGCTCGGCGAGCGCCGGCAGCGCAGTGCGCCCGCATTGTTCGCACGCCTCGACGATCTGGGCTTCGAGGCGCTCGCTTTTGACGCGCTCGACGATGGTACGTTCGGTGATCACCGGCTGGAGTCGGCGGACGCCGAGCTCGGTCGCCTTTTCGATGATCCAGTCGAGCCGCGCCTTCTTGACCGGCGCGAAGCAGAGCCAGAGGTCGGGGACCTGTTCGAGCCCGCGCGTCTGCCGCTCGATGCGCAAGGTCAGCGAGCGTTTCGCGGCATCGGCGACGACGCCAAGCCATTCGCCCGTCCGGTTATCGAACAGGAGGACCGGGTCGCCCACCTTCATCCGCATCACGCCGAGCAGATAATGCGCCGCGCTGCCGTCGATGACAGGCGTGGCGTCGGGCCCCAGCGGCAGGTCGACAAACAGGCGGGGCGTGCTGGCAGGCGGCCAGGCGGGAGTCGCGGGCATGGGTGCGCGATACCAGAAGGCGATATTTTGTGCATCCTTTGCCGCGAAGCGCCGCGGCCTGTCCCGATCCGGGTCAAAGGCGCCGATTCCTGCCTGCTTGTCCATCGCGGATTAGCGTTTTGGTAAGCAGTCCTCCCCTAGGTGCGAGATTACCAGCGGCCCATTTGGTTGGGGGGTGCC
Source organism: uncultured Sphingopyxis sp. (assembly GCA_966417555.1). Classification (GTDB taxonomy): domain Bacteria; phylum Pseudomonadota; class Alphaproteobacteria; order Sphingomonadales; family Sphingomonadaceae; genus Sphingopyxis. The sequence continues at coordinate 4,778 of CBJKNR010000105.1, read as the reverse complement.
GCGGGCCGAAGAGGGGTTTGACCATGCGAGGGACCTGGATCGACCGGCTGCGTGCCGGCGCCAAAGCGCTTCTCCGCGACCAGGGCGGCAACGCGTTCATGCTGACCGCGGCGGCGATCATTCCGGTGGTCGGGATCGTCGGGTCGGCGGTCGACATCGGCCGCGCCTATATGACCCAGCTGCGCCTGCAGCAGGCGTGCGACGCGGGCGTGCTCGCCGGGCGGCGCGCGATGGGCGGCGCGACCTATACCGACGCGGCGGAAGCCGAAGCGGACAAGATGTTCAACTTCAACTTCCCCGAAGCCAAATATGGCGCGTCGGGCATCGCCTTTTCCTCGCAAGCCGTAAACGCCTCGGACGTTGCCGGGCAGGCGTCGGCGATCATACCGACCGAACTCATGTTCCTGTTCGGCAAGGACGACTTCCGCCTGTCGGCCAATTGCACGGCGAAGCTTGAAATCTCGAACGTCGATGTGATGATGGTGCTCGACGTGACGGGGTCGATGGCGCAGACCAATTCGGGCGATACGGTCAACCGCATCACCGCGCTCAAAGACGCGACGATGGACTTTTTCGATACGCTGACGACCGCCGATGTCGGCGACGGGCGGCTGCGCTTCGGCGTCGTGCCCTATAGCTCGACGGCGAATGTCGGCAGCATCCTCTATCAAAAGAATCCGGCCTGGCTGTCGGATTATACGATCCTGCCCTCGCGCTCGCCGGTCAGCCGCTATGACTGGAGCGGCACCAATCCGCCCTCGTCGGTGACCAGCGGCACGACCACCAATGGCGCATGGGAGAATTTTCTGCCGATCAGCGGCTTTACGAACAGCACCGCCTGTTCGGCCGTGGTTGCCCCGGCCGACACGATGCCGGCGCTGACGACGGCTCAGGATATGAACCGCACGGCGCGGGTCGTCGACAAGGACGGGACGCGCCGCTACGTCACCGTCGCGGGCACGCAGCACCGCTATTTCAACTATCGCTACAATTACAGCGGGTCGGACGATACCTGCTGGCTGCAGCGCCGCACGGTCACGTTCGATCACAGCGCCTCGCCGGCTCCCAGCGCGACCTCCTTTTACAATCAGTATCGCTATGAAGACCGCGTGTTCAACGTGAGCAGCGCCAAGAGCGGCGGGACGATCAGCGTCGATACCGGAAATTCGGGCGCGTTGCGAACCGTCCGCTGGAGTGGTTGCGTGATCGAAAGGCGCACAGCCAGCTTCGACGCCTCGTCGTCGGCGAGCGCCGCTGCGCTAGATATGAACATCGACATGGTGCCGACCAGCGACGAGAACAGTAAATGGCGGCTGCTCATCCCCGAAATCGCCTATCCGCGCAATAGTACGGTGAGCAGCAAGCCGTCGAGCACCGGCGTGCGGACGGTGAACAGTTCGAGCGTTTCCGGCGGAAATTGGCAGAGTTTCGAATATCATTGGCCCAATGGCTGGGGGGTGTGCCCGGTCGCTGCCATGAAGCTGACGACGATGACGGCCGATAATCGCGCTGCCTTCAACTCCTATGTCCAGTCGCTGCAGCCGGTCGGGGGCACCTATCATGATGCCGGGATGATCTGGGGCGCGCGGCTGCTGTCGCCGAGCGGTCCGTTCGCGGACGAAAATGCAACGGCGCCGAACGAGCGCCCGATCAGCCGCCACATCGTCTTCATGACCGACGGCGAGATGAAGCCCAATATGCCCAACCTGACTTTCCAAGGTTATGAATATCTGATGCAGCGCGTCACCGGATCGTTCGACGCCACCGATACCCAGTTGAAGGAGCGCCACAACAACCGCTTCATACAATTGTGCCGGGCGGCGCGTCAGCGCGGAATCACGATCTGGGTGGTATCCTTTGGCGATGACAGCAACAGCGCCGCGAATCTCGCTAGTCTCAACAATTGCGCATCATCGGGCGTGGCTTTCGCCGCCGACAATGCTACCGAACTCAACGAGCAGTTCCAGGCGATCGCGCGCCAGATTTCCAAGCTGAGGCTGTCGCAATGACCGGCGCCCGCTCCCTGCTCCGCCGGCTGCGGCGAAGCGAGCGCGGCACCGCGTTCGTCGAATTCGCGCTGACCGCGCCGGTCTTCCTGCTGATCCTGCTCGGCATCTTCGATTATTGCTGGCAGATGTATGCGCAGCAGGTGCTGCAGGGCGTGGTGGCCAAGGCGGGCCGTGACGCGACGCTCGAAGGCTTTGCCGCCGACCAGGAGGCGCTCGACGACAGGGTCGAGGCGGAAGTGAAGAAGGTGTTCAAGAACGCCACGGTGAGCTTCAACCGGCGCGCGTTCGACGATTATAGCGAGATCAAGCCGCTGCGCTGGGTCGATACCAACGGCAACGGCGTTCAGGATCCGTCGCCCGACGATTGCTGGGAAGATGGCGGCCGGCAGGGCAATGGCGGCGCCGACGACGTCGTCCAATATACGGTGTCGATGCGTTTCAACCGCGTGCTTCCGGTGTGGAAGATGCTGGGGCAGCCGCAGTCCAAGACGCTCACCTCGACGACGCTGCTGCGCAACCAGCCGTTCGCCGCCGGGGGCGAGGTGCTGGCGGAGACGTGCGGATGATCCGGCTTTCCCGCCTTCGCCGCCGGACGCGGATCGCGGCGCGCCACCTTGCGCGGAGCGTCCGCGGCACCGTGATGATCGAAATGGCCTTTGCCATTCCCTTCCTCGTCCTCGTCGGCTTCGGCGGGCTCGAGATCGCCAATCTGACGCTGGCGCACACGCGCGTCAGCCAGCTCGGGCTCAATACCGCCGACAATGCCGCGCGTATCGCGGCGGGCAGCAATCTGACGCAGCCGCAGGTGCGCGAGGTCGATATCAACGAAGTGTTCGAAGGCGCCGAACGGCAGGCCGCGGGCCTCGATTTCGAAAATAATGGCCGCATCATCCTGTCGAGCCTCCAGCGCAACGACGACGGCGGGCAGACGATCAAGTGGCAGCGCTGCTTCGGCAATATGGAGGTCGCCTCGGACTATGGCGTCGAGGGCACGGGCGCGACGGGCACCGATTTTCCGGGCATGGGCCCGGTGGGCGGCGAGGTGACCGCGGCGGCAGGGACGGCGGTGATGTTCGTCGAAGTCACCTATGAATATCAGCCGCTGCTGTTCGGCAAATGGCTCGGGCCGCAGACCATCCGCTCGACCGCGGCCTATAATATCCGCGAGGCGCGCGATCTTTCGGGGGTCAAGGCACCCGGCACCCCGGCAACCTGCACCTGACGGCGCGTCCGAGGACGACATCGATCGGGCATTTATTCGCGGGCTTCGGGCTGCTATCGCCCGCGCAGCGATGACTGCCACCCATCCTCCCGATAGCCAGCTTCGCGGTTTCGTGGCTTTGCTGCCGTCGGCCGCACGACCCTATGCATTGCTTGCGCGCTTCGACCGGCCGATCGGCTGGTGGCTGCTCTATTGGCCCTGTGCGTGGGGACTCGCGCTCGGCGGCGGCGCGGTCAGCCACTGGCCGCTGTTCCTGTGGCTGTTGCTCGGCGCGATTGCGATGCGGGGAGCGGGCTGCGTCTATAACGACATCGTCGATCGCGACCTCGACGCGAAGGTCGCGCGCACCGCGTCGCGTCCGGTGGCGAGCGGGTCGGTATCGGTGCGGAACGCCTTGCTGTGGACGCTGCTCCTGTCGCTGGTGGGACTCGTGGTGCTGCTGCAATTGCCGCGGCCGGCGCAGATCGTCGCGCTCGCCAGCCTGATCCTCGTCGCCGGCTATCCGTTCATGAAGCGCATCACCTGGTGGCCGCAGGCGTGGCTGGGCCTCGTGTTCAGCTGGGGCGCGCTCGTCGCCTGGGTCGCGGTCGGCGGGCAGCAGGGGTCCGCGCTGCCGCTGCTCTACGCCGGGTGCATCGCGTGGGTGATCGGTTACGACACCATCTATGCGCTGCAGGACATCGAGGACGACATGGCTGTAGGCGTGAAGTCGAGCGCGCGCGCGATGGGGCGGCATGTAAGCGGCGGCGTCGCGCTATGCTATGGCTTTGCGCTCGCCGGCTGGGGCGGGGCGCTGTGGGCGGTGCGCCCCGACCCGCTGGCGCTCGTCGCGCTGCTTCCCGCGGCGGTGCATCTGACCGGGCAGGTCGTGACGCTCGACCCGGCGAACGGCGAGGACGCGCTGGCGAAGTTCCGCAGCAACCGTTTTGCGGGACTGCTGGTGTTCGCCGCGATGCTGGTCGTGGGCAGCGCCCCCTAGCTATTCTGCGGCAAGCAGTTCCTCGGCGCCGCCGAGGTCGACCGAGACGAGGCGCGATACGCCGCGCTCGATCATCGTCACCCCGAACAGCCGGTGCATGCGCGCCATCGTCACCGCATTATGGGTGACGATCAGGTAGCGCGTGTTCGTCTCGCGCGCCATGCGGTCGAGCAGGTCGCAGAAGCGCTCGATATTGGCGTCGTCCAAGGGCGCGTCGACCTCGTCGAGCACGCAGATCGGCGCGGGGTTGGTGAGGAAGAGGCCGAAGATCAGCGCGACGGCGGTCAGCGCCTGCTCGCCGCCCGAGAGCAGCGTGAGGGTGCCGAGGCGCTTGCCCGGCGGCTGCGCCATGATTTCGAGCCCGGCTTCGAGCGGATCGTCCGAATCGACAAGCTCGAGATGCGCCTGCCCGCCGTTGAACAAGGTCGTGAACAGCCGCTGGAAATGCGTGTTCACCGCCTCGAACGCCGCGAGCAGGCGCGCGCGGCCCTCGCGGTTGAGGCTGCCGATCGAGCCGCGGAGGCGGTTGACGGCCTGCGTCAGTTCCTCGATCTCGGCGGCATTTTTT
>CBJKNR010000104.1:0-9843 GCA_966417555.1 uncultured Sphingopyxis sp. | reverse complement strand
GATTACGCGCCCGATGCCCAATTGGGCGCCCGGCTGCTCGCCGATCTGAAGCTGCCTTGTTACGAGGCGCCCCTTGTCCTGGAAGGCGGCGCCTTCCATGTGGACGGCGAAGGTACGCTGCTGACCACCGAGGAATGCCTGCTCAACAGCAATCGCAACCCGACGCTGACGCGCGAGGATATTGCCGTGCGGCTCCGCCAGTCGCTCGGGATCGACCGGCTGCTGTGGCTCGGCGGCGGCCTTGTCGGCGATCACACCGACGGTCATGTCGACAATCTCGCGCGCTTCGTCGGCGAGGGCCGGCTCGCGCTGCCGGTCGCGGCGGACGATGACGATCCCAACGCCCATATCTTCGCCGATGCCCGCGCGCGCGCCGCGGCGTTCGGCGGGGTCGAGATCGTCGATCTGCCCTCGCCCGGCCGCGTCGAGATCGGCGGCGAGATCGCGGCGGCGAGCTATATGAATTTCTATATCGCGAACACGACCGTCGTCGTGCCGACCTATGGCGTGCCGAACGACCGGGCGGCGGTCGACACACTCGCCACGCTTTTCCCCGGCCGCCGCGCGGTCGGTGTGCCCGCGCGCGGGATCATCGTCGGCGGTGGCAGCTTCCATTGCTCGAGCCAGCAGCTTCCGAGCTAGCATCGGGCGCGAAGCCCCCTATATTCCGCCCCGACTCCCGCACACCGGACAGGCCATGACCCGCACTATCACCGTCGCCGCGCTGCAGCTTCCCCTGCCCGGCCCCGCCCGACCCAATATCGAAGCCGTCTCCGCACTCATCGAGGAAGCCGCGGCGAAGGGGGCGCAGGTCATCCTGCCGCCCGAACTCTTCGAAGGCCCCTATTTCTGCCAGATCGAGGAGGAGGAGCTGTTCGCCAATGCGCGCCCGACGACCGAGCACCCCAGCGTCGTGGCGATGCAGAAGCTCGCCGAAAAGCTGAGGGTCGCGATCCCGACGAGCTATTTCGAGAAGGACGGGCCGCATTATTACAATACGCTCGCGATGATCGGCCCCGATGGTGCGATCATGGGCACCTACCGAAAGAGCCACATTCCCGACGGCCCCGGCTATGAGGAAAAATATTATTTCCGTCCCGGCAACACCGGTTTCAAGGTGTGGGATGTGTTCGGTACGCGGATCGGCGTCGGCGTCTGCTGGGACCAATGGTATCCCGAATGCGCGCGCGCGATGGCGCTGATGGGTGCCGAGTTGCTCTTCTACCCGACCGCGATCGGCAGCGAGCCCTATGACGCCGACCTCGACACCAGCCGCATGTGGCGCCGCGCGATGCAGGGGCACAGCGTATCGAACTGCATGCCGGTGATCGCCGCGAACCGCATCGGGCCCGAGGGCGATGCGAACTTCTATGGCCACAGCTTCATCACCGACGAATGGGGCGACATGACGCAGGCCTTCGGCGCAAGCGAAACGGGCGTGCTTGTCGAGACGATCGACCTCGACCGCGCGGCGAAGCATCGCGCGGGCATGGGCTTCTTCCGCGACCGCCGGCCGCAGCTCTACGGGCGGCTCGTCGAAGATATCTGAGCTATAAAATTGGGGCGAAGCATGGAATTACCCGACGATATTTTCACCGAACCCGAAGACGTCGATCCCGAAACGCTGGCGAACCTCGGCCCGCTCCGCCGCCTTGCCGGCATCTGGGAAGGGCAGCGCGGCGTCGACGTCAATCCCAAGGCCGACGGCCCCGAAACGCGCCAATATTATGAGCGGATCGAAATGCAGCCGATCGACCCGCAGGCGAACGGACCGCAGCTTTTCTATGGACTGCGTTACCACCAGCACGTCAACACGCGCGAGGAAGACATCACCTTCCACGATCAGGTCGGCCATTGGCTTTACGAGCCCGCGACCGGGCTGATCCTCCAGACGCTGGCAATCCCGCGCGGGCAGGTCGCAATCGCGGCGGGGCATGCCGAACCCGATGCAGATAGGCTGATGCTCAAGGCGACGCGCGGCGAAACCGAATATGGCATCTGCTCGACGACGTTTCTCGACCTCGCCTTCCGCACCGACAGTTACCAGATCAGCGTCGATTTCCATGACGATGGATCGTGGAGCTATGTTTCCGACACCATGCTGACGGTCAAGGGGCGCGACGAGCCCTTCCTCCATCGCGACCACAACAGGCTGGTGAAGATCGCCGAGCCCGACCTCAACCCCTGGGCAAGGACCATACGGGCCGCGGCCACCTGAGCCGCCATTCCGGCAAACCGGAGCAATAAATGATTTTACCCCCGCACTTCAGGACAAGCCGAAGGTCATTTTTGGCCGGGAGCGCAGCAATGATGGCCTGGAGCGCACCGGGGGCGACAGCGGCCGAAAAGCGTCGTTACCATATGGATGGCCTGAGCTTCCTGCCTGAGGATCTTGGCGAAATCAAAGCCGCAGGTCTCGACGGAATGATCTGCGACATTTCCGAAATCGAGGAGGTTCGCGACGAGGATAATGTTCCCCGCTACCTGCGGACCTTCGAAAAATGCAGCGCCGCGCTGGACGCGAGCGTAGCGCGGCTCGCGAACCGGCCAGAAGCATTCGTCGCGCTTAAGGGTTCGGATATCGGAACCCGCCCGGGCTGCGCGACCTTTCTGCAATTTCAGTCGTGCGAGCCCGTCGGCACCGACGTGACGCGCATCGCCGATTTTCACCGCCGCGGGCTGCGCGTGCTGCAATTCACGCATCACAACGATAATCTTTTCGCGGGTGGGGCGCTCGAACGCGAATGGAGCGGGCTCACGCCACTCGGCATCGAAGGGCTGGCCGAGATGAACCGCGTCGGTATCGTCCCCGACGTCTCGCACGGATCCGAACCCACGATGATCGAGGCGGCGCGGCGCAGCACGACACCTGTCCTGCTTTCGCACGGGGCGTGCAAGGCGATCGTCGACCACCCGCGCTGCGCGTCGGACACCGTCATCAAGGCAATCGCCGACAAGGGTGGCATGATGGGCATTTTCATGATGAGCTTCTGGCTGACACGCGACATCGTGCCGACGGTCGATCATCTGATCGCGCAGATCCGCCACGTGGCGAACATCGCGGGCATCGAGGCGGTCGGGATTTCCAACGACTTCCCGATGGCTGGCCAGACCAATCTGGCGAGGATGAATAATGACAATGTCGCAGGCGTGAAGGAATATCTGCCCTGGTGGCATGCGATGCGCGAACAGAAGATCGCCGGCTTCGACTGGACGCCCGAACATGTCGTCATCCCCGAACTCAACCATATCGACCGGATGGCGCGGATCGCCGCCGCCCTCGACAAGGCGGGATTCGGCTCGCGCGATATCGAGCGGGTGATGGGCGGTAACTGGCGCCGCGTGCTGACCGACGTACTCGGCTGAGGCGAGCCTTAGAAGAAAAAGGGCGGCCCCGCGAGGAGCCGCCCCTTCCTTTTTTTTAACCAAGGCTCCGGCGTGCCGGGCCCGAGCCGCTAGAAACGGAAATCCACGCCGGCATAGAACAGGCGACCATAGAGGTCGTAGGTCGTCGCCGACGTCTGTGCGCCCGGGAAGGTCACCGGGTTCGTGTCGCCGAACACCGGGGGCTTCTTGTCGAACACATTGTCGACGCCAACATAGAATTCATACTTCTTCTTGTCGTCGAGGCCGAAGCGCAGCTGCGCGTCATGGTACCAATAGGCGCCGGTGCTGATACGATCCGGATCGGTCAGGTCGTCGACGACCGACGACAGATAGTTCACGCGCCAATTGAGCGACACATTGTTCCAGCCGACGGTGGCCGATACATTGACCTTGTCGCGGAAACCCGTGCCCATACGGCCGCAGCTGTAGCAGTCGAGCTGGCCGACTTCCTTCTGCGTCGGACCGCCCGGGTACGACGTCTTCTGCTGCTTCAGCAAGTGCGTCCAGAAGGCCGAAAGATCGAACCGCCCGCTTTCGCCGAAGGTCGTGCTGTACTTGACCTGCGTATCGATACCCGATGCCTCGAGCGAACCCGTGTTCAGGTTGAACGCGTCGACCTGGGTGACCCGGCCCGTTGCATCGCGCGTGATGTTGTCGCAGAACAGGTCGTCACCGTTGCCGGTCACGCATTCGTCGAGCGAGGTCTGCTGACCGATGATGTCGATCGCATTCTTCACCTTGATCCGGTAATAGTCGACCGTCAGGCTGAGCCCCCGGACGAAGCGCGGCTGGAACACCGCACCGAGCGTCAGGGTCTTGGCGGTTTCCTCCTTGAGGTTCGGATTGCCGCCGAGGAAGCCGTTGATCGTCTGGATATCTGCGGTCGAATAGACGAAGCCGCCATTGTTGGCCGCCGCCGCGATGGCGGGGTTGGCAAGACAGGCCGCCGGAAGGCTGCCCGCCGGGATAACGATTGGCACATTGTCTTCGGGAGTCAAATCGCCCCTACCAGCACGCTGGTCGCACGGATCGACCACCGCCGGGAAGGTTTCGCTCTGAGCCGAGAAAAGCTCCGAGATATTCGGTGCGCGGGTCGCTTCCGAATAGATACCGCGGAAACGGATGTCGGGGATCGGCGCCCACTCGCCGCCGGCCTTCCAGCTCCACACGCCGCCGATTGTCGAATAGTCGGAATAGCGAACCGCGCCTTCGAGGCCGAGATAATGGAAGAAGGGACGCTCCGACAGGATCGGCGCGACGACTTCGAGGAAGCCTTCCTTCACATTATATTTGCCGCGGGTGTCGGTCAGCAGGTTGCCGAGCGTCTGCCCGAGATTGGTCGCCTCGTCGAAATCCTCGCTGCTCTTTTCGCGGCGATATTCGAAGCCGGTCGCGATGTTCAGCGCGCCGCCCGGCAGTTCGAACAGCTCGCCCGAAACCGATGCGGAGAAGACGTCCTGCTTCACCTTGGCGCGATATTCCGAGAGCTGTCCGCCCTTGGTCACATAGTCCGACGCCGCCGCCGAAGCCGTATTGAAGCCGAAGATGTTGAGCGGCACGCACGCCGGATCGTCATTGTTCGGATTGGCATCGACGTTGATGCTGCAGACGGGGCCGTTGGGCCCGGCAACTGCGTTCAGAGCGTTGACATATTGCGGGCCGAAGATCGTGCCCGAACGGGTGTAATCCTTGGTTTCGCCATGCGCATAATAGACTTCATAGTTGAAGTCGTCGGCAAAGCTTCCGCGCAGGCCGGCAACGGCGCGCCAGGTTTCGCGATCATTCTTGTTGCTGCGATCGAAGATGTCGTTCGAACGGCGACGGAAAGCCAGCGAGGCCACACCTTCCGCAATCATTGCGTCGCGAATTGCCGTCGGGATGAACGGGTTGGTGATGGGGATACCGGCATAAGGCGTGCCGTCGGCGTTGACGAGGTCGGTGTTCGCTACCGCCTGCGGCTCGAGGCTCGAACGCGATTTGCTCTTCGCATAGCTGCCTTCGAAAAACAGCTCGGCATTGTCCGACAGCTCGTAGCTGGCGAGGCCGGTCACCAGATAACGCTCGACGGGCACACCGAGATAGCGGTCCTGGTTACGGTCATAGCCGTCGATGTTTGCGCTCTCATAGGGCTTGAGTACGTTGCCGGGACCAAAGGTGAAGGTCGATCCGTCGGTTGCGAACCTGCCATTGGGGCTGAAGAGACCCTGCGAGGCGAACGAGCTGCGGCTCGGATCGTCGTGCGCCGAAAAGCCGCGGTTGCGCGAGCGCAGGCCGTTGTCGCGGTCGTAGCTGCCGTTGACGACGACATGGCCGCGGCCGTCGGCGAACGCGGTGCCGGCGGTGACGCTGGCCAGATAGCGGCCCGAGTCGGCCTCGTCGCTGATCGTGCCCTGTCCGTGGAAACGGATGCCTTCGAACTTGTCGTCGAGAATGAAGTTGACGACGCCCGCGATCGCTTCCGAACCATAGACCGCCGACGCGCCGCCGGTCACGACCTGGACGTCCTTGATCAGGTCGGTCGGGATGGTGTTGAGGTCGACGATCGAGGTACCCGGCAGGCCGGCGACGAAGCGGCGGCCGTTGACGAGGACGAGCGTGCGCGCCGAGCCGAGGTTGCGCAGGTTGACGGTGGCGACGCCGTTGCCGGTGGTCGAGAAGTTCGTCGAGTTGCGGCTGATGTTCTGGCCGACCGCCGGCAGTTCGTTCAGCACGTCCTGGATGTTGGCGGCGCCGGTCTGCTGGATCTGCTGCTGGCTGACGACGGCAACGGGGACCGATCCCTCGAGATCCGCACGCGCGATGCGCGAGCCGGTGACGACGATCGTATCCGCGCCCGCTTCATCGGCGGCGTCGGCCTCCTGCGCATAGGCGGGGACCGAAATCATCGCGGCGCCCAGCACGAAGGGCGCGGCGGTCAATTTCAAAAGGGGGAGATAGGCTTTTTTCACGATGCAGTTCCTTGCTGCTTGGGGGCCAGTATCAAGGGTGACGCGGCGAACGATTGCCGCATCGCGGCACGTACCCGACACGCCTCCGATGATACCCAAATGCATGAACGTAAAGCGAATTTGCCCCCGCCGGAGCATTTTCCGCAATTTGTGACACGTTTGCAACAATGTCTCGATGGCCCCGTACCTCATGACGGGTAACGCCAGTCGGTTCACCCAAGCTATGCGTCCCGAGCTTCAAATAGCGACCTCGAGCAAGTCCTGAGATGTCCCCGCGAAGGCCGGTATGACGAGGAAAAGGGCAGCGCCTCGATCCCGGACGATCTAGCCTTCGAAGCGGCGGATGCTTTCAAGGTCGGCACGGTCGAGCGGCTGGGTCAGCCACAGGCCGCCACGCCCCGCGCGCGACCAGCGGACGATCGCGCGGCGCTTGACGCCGCCGGCAAGCACGAGGTCGAGTTCCTTGCCGACCTCGAGATGGCCGTCGTGAATGAAACCTGCGCCGTGCTGCGACATATCGACGAGTTCGATCTCGCTCGTGGTTCCCTCGTCGGTCATCGCCTGCGCCCTGGTGCGAACCGGCAGGCGCGGCTGGCGGTAGCCGGTCGCGCGCTGCTCGGCCGCCAATTGCTTCAGCACACCGGCGACGTCGACCTCCTCGTCGAACGACACACCGCATCGGCCCGCATCGGACCAGACCACCTTGCCGCGGATCACGACCGTATCCGACAGCGCGATCGCCAGCTTCTCCCCGACCGTGACGGGGACATCGGCCGCAAGCATCATGCCGCGATCGGACATGTTGCGAACCCGCCACAAACCGGCATCACCGTTACGCACGACCTTGGCGATACGCCAGACCGTCCGATAGCGGTCGCCACCGCGACGATCGCCGCTGGCCATGGCATCCTGCTCTTCCACCGGAACGGAGAAGCGACGTTGGTTCATGTCTTCCAACCCTATCGAAGCAGCGCCAGAGAGGTCCAAGCTCTTGTCAATACTGCAAAATACCCAATCCCCACTCAATCAAAATACTAGAATTACTCTTTTGATTCAATCATATTGCAGATCATAGTTAACGCCGCCCCTGCCAAAAAGTCCGGAATTTGCCCGGCCGCGCGCTGCCAGCCGCCGACAAATTCGTATTTTGCATAATCTACGGTGCGCGGTTGCCGGGATTAAGTGCCAAAATGGCCTATATATCCGTCGGCCTGCCGCGCGGGCTTCAGTAGCGTCCCGACAGCAGCGCGCCGGCGCCGGGGACTGCAGTCGACAGCCCAAGGCGCACGAGCATCTGGTGCGCCGTGCAGATCGCGGCCGACACAACGGGCTTGCCGATCGCGTCCTCGATCCTCTGCACCGACGGCAGCGACGGCATCTGGACGCAAGCCGACAGGACGAGCGCATCGACGTCGCCGAGGTCGAGCCGCTTGTAATGGTCAAGGAGCTTGGCCGGATCCTGCGCCGCGACCTCCAGATTGTCGGGGATTTCGAGCGCCAGCCAGTCGGACACCGCGATGCCCTCCCGCTCGACATAACCGACGACCATTTCGGTCAGTGGCTTCATATAGGGGGCGACGAGCGCGATCCGCTTGCCGTGCGCTGGTGACGACCGGCGCGGCATGGCCGTTCTCGACCGTCCGCTGATGCAGCCGCGCTTCGGAAATGCGATGATAGCCCTCGCCCATGCTCATGGTCGCGACGAGGCAGGCATAGCCGAGGACATCGACCGCGGCGTCGGACAGTTCGAGCGCGCAGCGATCGGAATCGGCGTCCATCGCCGCAAGCTCTTCCTTCGTCACCTTCTTCATCCGCATCCGCGACGAGTGGAAGGTGAAGCGCTCGGGCGCGACGCCCTCGCGCGCGCGCAGCAGCGCGGGGATCTCGGTTTCCATCGTGACGTTCGAGCTCGGCACGATCTGCCCGATGCGGATGGGTCGCGTCATCGCGCCGCGCTCAGACCGCGACGATCGGGTTGCGCAGCGTGCCGATGCCCTCGACGATGCATTCGACGACGTCGCCCGGCCACAGGAATTCCTGCGGGTCGCGCCCCGCGCCGACCCCCGCCGGGGTGCCCGTCGCAATGATGTCGCCGGGCTCCAGCGTCATCACACCCGAAATGTCGGCGATCAGCTGACTGATATTGAACAGCATGAAGCGCGTGTTGCTGTTCTGCTTCTCCACCCCGTTCACATGGGTCAGGATGTTGAGGTTGTGCGGGTCGCCGATCTCGTCGGCGGTGACGATGCACGGCCCCATCGGCGCGAAACTGTCCTGACCCTTCGACACGATCCACTGCCCCGCGCGGCGGCAGTCGCGCGCCGACACGTCGTTGATCACCGTATAGCCGAACACATGGCCGAGTGCATCGGCCTCGGCAACGTGGCGCGCGGTGCTACCGATCACCACCGCCAGCTCGGTTTCCCAGTCGAGTTGCTGCGTCACCTTCGCATTGTGGCGGATCGGGTCGTTCCACCCGACGACCGCGGTCGGCGGTTTCGAGAAGATCACGGGCTGCTGCGGTAATTCCTTCGACGTGTCGAGACTGCGCGCTGATTCAGCAACATGCTCGGTATAGTTGAGACCGATGCCGAAGATATTCTTGCGCGGCCGCGGGATCGGCGCGAGCAAGCTGACATTGCCCTCGGGCAGCGACGTGCCGATCAGGTCGGCGGTGGTCGCAGCCGCCACTGCTTCCTGCAGGAAGCGGAGCGCGATCGGCCCCAAGTCGATGAAGTCGAGCATCGTCGAGGGCAGATCCTGCCCGATCGCATCGCCGAAATATTCGACGTCGATCACGAGACCGTCGTGGAGAAGGCCGAGCCGCGGTTCGGTCTCGACCGTGCGATATGTCACGAAACGCATATTCTGTCCTGTCTGGTCAGGTGGACTGGTGGCCGCCATGGTCGGGGCAAGGCTCCTCGATCCGGATGCCGAGTGCCTCCATCACGGGGAAATCGTTGAACGAGAAGAGGAAGGCCTCTTCGGAGGCGTCGAGATTGACATGCTCGTGCCACATCCAGGCGGGCACGCAGAAAATGTCGTGCGTGCCCCAGTCGAAGCGCTCGCCGCCGATGATAGAATAGCCGCGGCCGGCCGCGACATTATAGACGACATTGCCGGTGTGGCGGTGCGCCTTGCCGCGAAATCCGGGTTTGAGCATCTGCATATGCGCGCCCATCGTCTGGAGCGCCCAGCCGCCGGTCAGCGGGTTCGAATAGCGCACTATATGGCCGTCGAACGGCGTGCCGTCGGAGACCTTGGCGAGGCTCCACAGCGCGTCACGCGTCGCCTCCCAGCGATAGACCATCACCGGCGAATAGGGCTTTTCCCATGCGCCGATGCCTTCGGGCCGCAGCGACCCGGCGCCATAGCTCAGCGGCAGGTCGTCGGTTGGAAACGCCGCCGTCTGCGCCGGCTGGTCGTAGACCGCGTAGAAATTGGTCTCGAGGCTGTTCATCAGCGGGATGTCGAGCCCGTCCTGCCAGATGCAGGGCGTGCCGCTCGC
>CBJKNR010000103.1:0-9875 GCA_966417555.1 uncultured Sphingopyxis sp. | reverse complement strand
CTGAAATTGACGCTGGGGGTGCGGCGCGCCGGATTGTAGCCGACGCTTGACACCATATCGACCTCGCCCTCGACGAAGACGCGCTTCGAATGAGCGGGAATGAACATCGAATTGATGTGGCAGATGCTGTTGCCCGGAAAGCCGCGCGCGCCGAGCATCTGCACTTTCGGTCGGTCATAGGTGCCGCCGAGATAGGAGATGTTCGTCTGGCCGAAGCGGTCGATCTGGCTGGGCGTCACCATCGCGTGGCGTTTGCCCGACCAGACCGCGGCGTCGAAGAAGCGCGAGAAGGGCAGATAGCCCGCGGCCTTGCGGTCGTCATAGCCGCGCGCGCCGAGCGGCACCGGGTCCTCGACCAGAAAAGCCTCGCCGTCGGTCATCATCAGCTCGGGCGTGTGCGTCAGCTTGGCGAGCGACGCGGCGAGGCGCGGTGCGGGGCCGATGCCGGTCGCGACGAGTTCGCCATTGCCACGCCACGCCTCGGACGCGGCGACGATGAGCTGTTCGCAAAGGGTGAATTCGGGTGCGGTGGTCATGGTCTCGGCCGCCTCAGAAGATGGGAAGGGGGAGGGCGGTGACAGCATCCTTGCCGCCGACGCGTCCCAGATAGCCGGCCTCCTCGGCGCCAATCGTGTCCGCGAAATACGCGTCCCAGCCGCCGTCCTCGCGTGCGCTGGCAGCGTAGCTCTTGAGCTGCTTCATATCCCAGCCATAGGCGGGCGGCATTGAGGTCGGATGCGCGCCGAAGGGCGCCGCGATCACGCCGTGGACGAAGCAGCGCTCGACGATGTTCGCACGCGCATCCCCGGGATAGCTGTGGTCCATCCGGTCGACGATTTCCTCGGCCGAAATGAAGGTCTTGTCGGCGGCGCGCGCGAACCATTCGTCATAATAGGTGTCGGGGCCGAGTGCCTGGATATTGCCAAGCTTGTCGGCGCGATGGACGTGGAGCAACGCCGCGTCGAGCCGCAGCGCGGGCATGGCGAGCAGCACCTCGCCATCGTCATAGGGCGACTGCACGGTCCTGAACCCGCCATGCGTCATGATGTCGGTGCCGAGCCCGACGTGCGTCGGCAGGAACGGCAGGCGGAACGCCGCGGCCTTCAGGCCCCATTGCAGCATCCCCTCGTCGAGTTCGAGGATGTCGAGCGTCCCCGCCTCGCGGCTTTTGCGGAACCAGGGCTCGAGCGGGATCGCGTCCATCGAGACGAAGCCGAAGATCAGCTTCTTCACCTTGCCCGCGGCGCACAGCATGCCGACATCCGGGCCGCCGTAGGCGACAATCGTGAGGTCCTTGAGGTCCGAGCGCAGGATCGCGCGCACCAGCGCCATCGGCTTTCGGCGCGGCCCCCAGCCGCCGATCCCGATCGTCATCCCGCTCTTCAGCGAGGCGACGAGCTGTTCGATGGTCACTTGCTTGTTCAATTCCCTCTCCAGCGTTCGTGTGGCGAACGGGCGCGTGCCTCCGCCATTGCCCGAAGCGATTAGGGACTGTGGCGGCAGGTCGGATACCGCCATATGGGGGGAGACTTTCGCCGGACCGGAGCGGAGAGGTCGGCCGAACGATGGAGGCACATATGGCGGACGGAAATCGGCGCGTGGCGCTCGTCACGGGGGGCAGCAAGGGCATCGGCCGCGCGATTGCCGAGCGCCTGCTCGCCGACGGTTTCCTTGTCGTGATCTGCGGTCGCAACCCGCCCGCCGACCCGCCTTCGCATGACGGCGCCGCGGCCGAATTCGAAGCGTGCGACGTGCGCGACCCCGACGCGGTGCAGGCGATGATCGACCGGATCTTCGTGCGCCACGGCCAGTTCGATCTTGTCGTCAACAACGCCGGCGGCTCGCCCGGGGCTGACGCCGCGACCGCCTCGCCGCGCTTTTCGGAGCGCGTGCTTGCGCTGAACCTGCTCGGCCCGCTGCATGTCGCGCAGGCGGCGAACCGGATCATGCAACGTCAAGCCGAAGGCGGGAGCATCGTCAATATCGCCAGCGTGTCGGGGGAACGGCCTTCGCCGGGAACCGCGGTTTATGGCGCGGCGAAGGCAGGGTTGCTCAGCCTCACCGAATCGCTTGCGATGGAATGGGGGCCGAAGGTGCGCGTCAACGCGGTCGTCGTCGGGCTCGTCGCGACCGAGGCGGCGGCCGATCATTATGGCGGCAAAGAGGGGATGAAGCGCATCGATGCGATGCTGCCGCTCGGCCGCATGGCACAGGGCGCCGACATTGCGGGGGTCGTGAGCTTCCTCGCCTCGGACGCCGCCGCCTATATCAGCGGGGCGCGCATCGCGGTACACGGCGGCGGTGAGCGCCCGGCGTTTCTCGACCTCGCGCGAAAGGCCTGAGCGCCATGCGAAAGCCGGGCCTTAACGCCGGGATTCCCGGCGGCTAGCCGGCCTGACGCAGCATATCGGAACGCAGCGCGAGCAGTTCGCAGCCGAGTGTCTCGATCTCGGCCTCGCTGCGCGATCCGGCGACGATCGATGCCGACAGGCAGAAGCCGGGCGCGATGCCGGTAATCCCGGCAGCAACCGTGCAAACACCGCGATGTGTATAGCCCTGGTCGATCGCGAAGCCCTTTGCCATCGCCTCGGCAATCTGGCGCCTATAGGTTTCGAGCGGCAGTTCGGCCTGCCAGCGCACCGCGGCATGGCGGCGCGCCAGCTCGCCTTCCGCCACCGCCTGCGCCGCGGCGATCGCCCGCCCCGCCGCGCCGCTGCCGAGCGGCTGGCGCTGGTCGTCGGCGAGGCTGAGGCGCATGCCCGCATCGCTTTCGGCGCGGACGACGAGTTGCATGCGGTCGCGCGAGACGATCTTCCAGAGGCCCACTGCCGCTTCGGCCTTCTGCGCAAAATGCGCCATCAACGGCCATGCCGCGTCGACGAGCCGCGCGGCCTGGCTGTCGCGCAGCGCGTCGGCTTCGAGCCACGCGGGCGCCAGCCGATATTGCTTCGAGCGCGCGTCGCGTTCGACCGCGCCTTCGGCAACGAGGGTTTTCAGGATATTGAGGCAGCTCGATGGGCTGAGGCCAACGAGGCGGCCGGTATCCGAAAGCGTCAGCGGGCCCGATTCGGCGAACAGGCGAAGAATCGCGAAGGCTTGCGCCACGGAACGAACGGGGCCGGTCATCCCGATCGAATATTTTCAACATCATGAAAAATCAATTCTGAATGTTGAAATGATGCGGCGGGGCGCATATCGCGCTATCGACACGAATCGAACGGGAGAGCGGCCATGAGCTTATGCCTCGACGGAAAGGTCGTCGCGATAACCGGAGCCGGGCGCGGCATCGGCCGCGAGCTGGCGCTGCATTGCGCAGCGCAGGGCGCCGCGGTGATTGTCAACGATCCCGGCGTGGCGCAGGCGGGTGACGGCGGCGACGCGGCTCCGGCGCAAGCGACGGTCGACGACATCCTCGCGGCGGGCGGCAAGGCGGCCGCCAATTTCGGCAATGTCGCCGACCCGAAGGAGGCCGCGAGCATCGTCGAGGATGCGGTCGCGAAATTCGGCCGCATCGACGCGGTCGTGAACAACGCCGGCATCCTCCGCGACACCATCTGGCACAAGATGAGCTATGAAGACTGGAAGAGCGTCATCGAGGTCAATCTCACCGGTGTCTTCAACGTTTCCAGGGCCGCGACGCCCTGGTTTCGCGAACAGCAGTCGGGCAGCTTCATCCACTTCACCTCGACGAGCGGCCTTATCGGCAACGTCGGCCAGGCCAATTATTCGGCCGCGAAGCTCGGCGTTGTCGCGCTGTCGCAGTCGATCGCGCTCGACATGGCGCGCGTCGGGGTGCGCTCGAACTGCATCGCGCCCTTCGCGTGGAGCCGCATGACCTCGTCGATCCCCGCGACGACGACCGCCGAGCAGGAGCGCGTCAGGCGCATCCAGTCGATGTCGGCGGACAAGATCGCGCCGCTCGTCGCCTATCTGGCGTCCGACCTGTCGAAGGATGTGACCAACCAGATCTTCAGCGTGCGCAAGAACGAGATATTGCTCTTCTCGAAACCGCGCCCGGTGCGCTCGATGGCGAAGCTCGAAGGCTGGACCGCCGAAGCGATCGCAAGCGAGCTGATCCCCGCCTTCCGCCCCGCCTTCGCACGCGCCGACGAAGTGTCGGCGCATGTCTTTCCCTATGATCCGATCTGAGGAGCGGCCGATGAGCAACCCCGGCATGGACGCGGACGTCTTCGAACAATTCATCGAACAGCTTCAGCGCTATGTCCGCGAGCGTCTTCTTCCCGCCGAGAAGGAGATCATCGAGAGCGACGCGATCCCCGGCGACATCCTGTCCGAAATGCGCGACATGGGACTGTTCGGGCTGACGATCCCCGAGGAGTTCGGCGGCGCGGGGATGAACATCGGCCAATATATCCGGACGATTCACACGATCAGCTATGCGATGCCGGCGTTCCGCTCGATCATCTCGATCAATATCGGCATGTTCGCCTCGGCGCTGAAGAATGGCGGGACCGAGGCGCAGAAGGCCGAATGGCTGCCGCGCGTCGCGGCGGGTGAAATCGCCTGTTTCGGCCTGACCGAGCCCGGATCGGGGTCGGATTCGGCGGGGCTTCAGACGACCGCGACGCAGACCGACAACGGCTGGGTGCTGAACGGCACCAAACGCTACATCACCAATT
This sequence comes from uncultured Sphingopyxis sp., assembly GCA_966417555.1. Taxonomy (GTDB): domain Bacteria; phylum Pseudomonadota; class Alphaproteobacteria; order Sphingomonadales; family Sphingomonadaceae; genus Sphingopyxis. Next base: position 5,235 of record CBJKNR010000103.1, on the reverse strand, counting down.
CGCCGTTCGCGAAGGTCGGGCTGATCATGGCGCGGACGAGCAAGGAGAATCTCCCCAAGAACGCGCATGTCTCGGCCTTCGTCGTGCCGATGGACGCGCCCGGCGTGTCGATCGGCAATCCGGACAAGAAGATGGGCCAGTCGGGCAGCCATATCGCCGACGTCATCCTCGAGGACGTCCGTGTCGGCGGCGAGGCGCTGCTCGGTGGCGAACTCGGCAAGGGCTTCGCTTTTGCGATGATGAGCCTCGACAACGGCCGCATGTCGGTCGGCGCCGCCGCCACGGCCTACGCGCGCCGCGCGCTCGACAGCGCGGTGCGCTACGCGACCGAGCGCAAGGCGTTCGGCGAGCCGATCGCAAATTTCCAGCTGATCCAGCAGATGCTCGCGCAGGGCGAGATCGACATCTACGCCGCCGAATGTATGATGGAGGATGTCACGCGCCGCGCCGACGCGGGCGAGAATGTGCTGCGCAAGGCCGCGGCGTTCAAGGTCTTCGCGTCCGAAATGTGCGGCCGCGTCGTCGACGCCTGCGTCCAGGTCCATGGCGGCGCGGGCTATCTCGCCGAATATGATGCCGAGCGCTTCTTCCGCGATGCGCGCATCTATCGCATCTACGAAGGCACGACGCAGATCCTCCAGCTCCAGATCGCCAAGCATATGCTCCGCGAATTCGCGGCGGCGAACTGATGTACCCGTTGCTGTCCGGCCTGTCGGTGATCGAGGCGTCCTCCTTCGTCGCCTCGCCGACGGCCGGGCTCTACCTCGCGCAATTCGGCGCCGAGGTGATCCGCGTCGACCAGATCGGCGGCGGCCCCGATTTCCGCCGCTGGCCGGTCACCGCGAACAATGACTCGCTCTATTGGGAGAATCTCAACCGCGCGAAAAAGTCGGTCGCGCTCGATCTCGGGCGGCCCGAGGGGCGCGAGCTGCTGCAAGAGCTGGTGCGCGCGACGGGCCAGTTCATCACCAATTTCCCGGTCGATGGTTTCCTGTCGCACGCGAAGCTCGCCGAAAGCTGCGCCGACCTGATCACCGTGCGCGTGATGGGCTGGGCCGACGGCTCCCCCGCGCTCGATTATACGGTGAACAACAGTGTCGGCTATCCGATGCTCACCGGCCCGGGACCCGAGCCGGTCAACCATGTGCTGCCCGCGTGGGACCTGCTCACCGGCGCCTATGCCGCCTTCGCCCTGCTCGCCGCGATCCAGCGGCGCGCCGCGACCGGCGAAGGCGGCGAGGTGCGCGTGCCCCTGTCCGATGTCGCGATCGGCACCGTCGCCAATTTGGGCGGCATCGCCGAAGTTCTCTATTCGGGCGAGAACCGTCCGCGGCTCGGCAATGCGGTATACGGCCTGTTCGGGCGCGACTTCGTGACGCGTGACGGCGCGCGGACGATGATCGTCGTCGTGACGCCGCGCCAATGGGCCAACCTGATTGCCGCGCTCGACCTCGGCGATGCCGTCGCAGCGATCGAGAGCGAACGCGGCGTGTCCTTCGCGAAAGACGATGGTCTCCGCTTCGACCACCGCGACGCGCTCTATCCGCTGTTCGAAAAAGCGATCGCGGCCCGCGACCATGCCGATCTCGCCGCCGCCTTCGATGCGGGCGGGATCGTCCATTCGCCCTATCGCACGATGCTCGACGCAGCGCGCGACCCTGCGCTCGTCGCGAACAACCCGATCTTCGGCGCGGCCGCCAACCCCAGCGGTTTCGCCTATCCCGCCGCGGGCGCTTTTGCGACGTTGCCGCAAGCGACCCGCGAACCGCCGCGTCCCGCCCCGCGCAACGGCGAGCATTCGGAGGAGGTGCTCGCCGCCCGTCTTTCGCTTTCCTCGGGCGAGATCGCCCGCCTGATCGACGCCGGCATCGTCGGCATCGCCAACACCGGAGACTGACCCATGACCCTGCGCCGCGCCGCCATCGTTGCCCCGATCCGTACTGCCGTCGGCAAGTTCGGCGGCGCGCTTTCGTCGATCACCGCGGGCGATCTCGGCGCCGTCATCCTGAAGGCGCTGATCGACCGCACGAAGATCGACCCCGCGCGCGTCGACGACGTCGTCTTTTCGCAGGGTTACGGCAACGCCGAAGCCCCCAGCATCGGCCACTGGTCGTGGCTCGCCGCAGGGCTGCCGCTCGAAGTCCCCGGCTACCAGCTCGACCGTCGCTGCGGCTCGGGGCTGCAGGCGGTCGTCAACGCGGCGATGATGGTCCAGACCGGCATGTCCGACGTCGTCGTCGCCGGCGGGGTCGAATCGATGTCGAACGTCGAACATTATACCACGGACGTCCGCAAGGGCGTGCGCGCGGGCAATCTCACCCTTCACGACCGGCTGACGCGTGGTCGGGTGATGTCGCAGCCGGTCGAGCGCTTCGGGGTGATCACCGGCATGATCGAGACCGCCGAAAATCTCGCGAAGGATTATGATATCGGCCGAGAGGCGTGCGACGCCTATGCGGTGCGCAGCCACCAGCGCGCCGCTGCCGCGTGGGCGAACGGGCTGTTCGACGACGAGCTCGTCCCGGTGTCGGTGCCGCAGAAAAAGGGCGATCCCGTCGTCTTCGCGCACGATGAGGGTTACCGTGCCGACGCCAGCATGGAAACGCTCGGCAAGCTGAGGGCGCTCGAGGGGGGCGTCGTCACCGCGGGCAATGCGAGCCAGCAGAATGACGCCGCCGCGGCCTGCCTCGTTGTCGCCGAGGACAAGCTGGACGAGCTCGGGCTCACGCCCATCGCCTGGTACCACAGCTCGGCCGCCGCGGGCTGCGACCCGAGCCGCATGGGGATCGGCCCGGTTCCCGCGGTCGAGCGGCTGTTCGCGCGCAATGGTCTCGGCTGGGGCGACATCGACCTCGTCGAACTCAACGAGGCCTTTGCGCCGCAGGTGCTTGCGGTGCTCAAGGGCTGGGGCTGGTCGGACGACGACAGCCGGAACGAGATTTTGAACGTCAATGGTTCGGGCATCTCGCTCGGCCACCCGATCGGCGCGACGGGCGGGCGTATCCTTGCAAACCTGACGCGCGAGCTGGTGCGCCGCGACGGGCGTTACGGGCTTGAAACGATGTGCATCGGCGGTGGGCAGGGCATCGCCGCGATCTTCGAGCGCGCTGCCTGAGCATGGCCGATCTGCGCCGGGCATTGGCGGCCGCGCAGGCCTATCGCGGTGCAGCGCAGACGGCGCTGGCCGTGCGGCTGGCGGAGCGTCCGATCGACAGCGAGCAGCGCGCGGCGCATGGCTTTGCGTGGGTCGCGACGACGGTGGCGGCGCTGGAGGCGACCTTCGACTGGTTCGAGTCCGGCCGGGACTCGAACCCGCTCGACGCCAAGATCGCCACTCTCGCTTTCGCCGAAGGCATCGGCCAGCTCACCGGCGGCCTGCCGATGGGGCAGAACGAGATTTTCCGCCCTGCCGACCTCGGCCTCGGCGCCGCGGCACGCACGCTCGCCGATGCTTGCACGGGCCTGCTCGATGCCGGCCATGCCGCGACCCGCGCCGATGTCGCGGCCGCGCTGGCCGAGGGCGATTGGCCGAGCGAGACGCTGCACGACGCCGCGCTCGACGCGATCCGCGAACAGTATCGCCGCTTTACCGACGCCGCGATCCTGCCGGGTGCGCATGGCTGGCACCTCGCGAACGACCTGATCCCCGACGCGACGGTTCGGGCGATGGCCGACCTTGGCACCTTCGGGGTTTGCATCCCCGAGGAATATGGCGGCCTTGGCCTCGGCAAGCTCGTGATGTGTATTGTCACCGAGGAGCTGTCGCGCGGCTGGATCGGCGCGGGGTCGCTCGGCACGCGATCGGAGATCGCCGGCGAGCTGATTGCGATGGGCGGCACCGCCGCGCAGAAGGCCGAATGGCTGCCACGGATCGCGAGCGGCGAGATATTGCCGACCGCGGTCTTCACCGAACCCGATGTCGGTTCCGACCTCGGCGCGCTCCGGACGCGCGCGCGCCGCGACGGCGATGGCTGGATCATCGACGGCGCGAAGAACTGGATCACCCACGCCGCGCGCTCGGACCTGATGACCTTGCTCGCACGGACGCTTCCCGGGGCGAAGGGATATGCAGGCCTCTCGATGCTGCTCGTCCCCAAGCCGCGCGGGACCGAGTCCGAGCCTTTCCCTGCCGATGGCATGACCGGCAGCGAGATCGAGGTGCTCGGCTATCGCGGGATGCGCGAATATGCGTTGCAGTTCGACGCGATGCGCGCGCCCGCCGACGCGCTGCTCGGCGGCGAGGAAGGGCAGGGGTTCAAGCAGTTGATGCGCACCTTCGAGGGCGCGCGCATCCAGACCGCCGCGCGCGCGGTCGGCGTCGCGCGGCGCGCGCTCGAGCTCGGGCTCGACTATGCGCTTGGTCGCAAGCAGTTTGGCAAGACGATCGTCCATTTCCCGCGCGTATCGGACAAGCTCGCGATGAGCCTCGTCGATTTCATCATGGCGCGCGAGCTGAGCTACGCCGCCGCGCGCGCGAAGGATTCGGGAAAGCGCTGCGACATCGAGGCGGGCATGGCGAAGCTGCTCGGTGCGCGTGTCGCCTGGTCGAACGCCGACGCTGCGCTGCAGATCCATGGCGGCAACGGCTATGCGCTCGAATATGAGATCAGCCGCATTCTTTGCGACGCGCGCATCCTCAATATTTTCGAGGGCGCGGCGGAGATTCAGGCACAGGTGATCGCGCGCGGATTGGTCGAGGGGCGCAACTAGAGTCTGATGGCAATGGCCGGGATCGTCATTGCGAGGACCCCGGACTTGATCCGGGGGACGAAGCAATCTCCAGCTATCGTTCTGCATGATGCGGGCTGGAGATTGCTTCTCCCGGCTTTCGCCGGGGTCGCAATGACGAAGTGGTTCAATCTCATGGCATCATACTCCGGATTCCAACTCCGGGCAGCTGGCGGCGCGATGATGACGCAGCTGCTATCGGACGCTGAAGGAAATCCGGTAGCGGTCGCGCCGAATCGCGCGACACCGGTGACCAAATATGGGTCAGGCGGGAAATTAGCTAGCTACGGACCTTGATTTCGACTCGTGATGCTCTATTCCAACGCCGGTGCAAGGCGACCCCGACAATTACATCAGCCTGCTGTCTGCCGCGCAGATTGAAACGCTGCGGCACGTTTATGAGCACAAAAATTCCAAGCAGATTGCGCGGCTGATGAACGTTTCCCCGCACACCGTCGACGAGCGGGTGCGGCGCGTGTTAAAGAAACTTAATGTTTCTAACAGGAT
>CBJKNR010000102.1:0-9915 GCA_966417555.1 uncultured Sphingopyxis sp. | reverse complement strand
AGTGGACAAAATCGATCAAATCCCGAAGGGACGTCGAAATGGCTTCGATCTCGGGTCCGTGCGACCTTGCGGGTAGCGACGTTACCCGCTGCACCCGTCCGAACCCGATATCTTCGCCATTTCGACGCCTCGATCGTGCAATTAATGGGTCCTGACCCTAGGTATCGCGGGGACGCCGGCCGCCACCTATCGACCGCACGCGGGCGGTTGCGGGCGGGTGAATGCGGCGAAATGGTGGACGCATCGGGGCAGCGCCGACGTCGCGATCGGCCGCTCGACCTATGCCCTCCAGGCGGGCGGCAGTCTCATCGTCAGCGATTCGATTCTGCAGGATGCCGGCGGCTGGCGGGTCTTCGCCATGCTGCGCTACACGCGCACAAGGCGCTGAAAACTGACGATTTATGGCGCCATGCCTGTTGCGCACAAAAAAAGAGGGCCGGGACTTTCGTCCCGGCCCAGCCTTTCAGGCTCTCCCCTCCTGAAACTGTTGACCCAATGAATGCCATATTAATGTCATGTTGGAAAGGCCAAAATTGCGGCAATGCTGCACAAAATTCGTGCAGCATTTCAGTGCGAAAAACGGGCCGGACCGCGTCTGCGATCCGGCCCGTTTCGTCGCTCCCTAAAAGCCCTTTCGCACCGTGACGCCGAAGGTCCGCGGCTGGTTTGTCGCGAAACCGAGGCGCGCGCGTCCGCCGCGTTCGCGGTCGAAGGCGAGCAGCGCATTTTCGTCGAGCAGGTTGTTCACATAGACCGAGATTTCGAGATCGTCGGGAAACTCGATCCCCGCGCCGATATTGACCAGCTGATAGTCGGGCAGCTTGAGGTCGAGCGTCGTCGCCGATCCGATCGGTGCGCCGCCGAAGGTGAAGCCGTGGACGAAAGTCCGCGGGTTGTTCTCCTGGTCGCCGGGCTGGGTATAGCGGCTGCCGACATGCTGGAAGGACGCCGTCACGAAAGCGTTGGTGTCCGACGACGGATCGATCGGGAAGCTGTAGGTCGCGTTTGCCGCCATCTGGAATTTCGGCACCGAGGGCAGGCGGTTGCCGTTGCGGATGCCCTCGATCACCGTGCCGTCGGGGCGGGTGAGCGTCGAATCGAACTCGGCCTCGACATAGCTGCCCGAGAGGCCAAGATCGAGCCCGGCGAAGGGGCTCGCCGACAGCTCGAATTCGAGCCCCATCGTATGCGCGTCGGCGTTGAAGACGATGCGCGACGAACAGCTGCCCGCGTCGGCGGTAACCTGCAGATTGTTGATCTTGGTATAAAAACCCGCGGCGTTGAAGGTGATGCCGCCGAACTGCGCCTTGATCCCCCCCTCATAGTTCCACAGCGTTTCGTCGTCGTAGCGCGGCCGCCCGCCGAAGGTTTCGGCATCGGGGCCGCCCGGATTGCCGCCGTCGCAAAGCGGCAGGTTAAGCGGGTCGTTGACGCCGCCGAGGCGGAAGCCCTTCGACGCCTGCGCGTTGAGCGTGACGCCGTCGGCGATGTCGTAGCTCAGGAGCAGGCGCGGCGAGAAGCCGGTCGACGAGGTCTTGTCGCGCGCATTGTCGCCGTTCGGGAACAGTCCGCCCGACACGAAGCGGCGGCTTTCGTCGAAGGCATAATAGCGCCCGCCGACCGTCGCGGTGAGGCGGTCGGTGAAATCATAGCTGACCTCGCCGAAGATCGCGATCTGCGACAGGTCGTAGGGGATGTCGGCGTTGTAGGGCGAATCGGGGCCGAAGCCATTGGCGATGTCGGCCGCGGTGAGCGGCACGCCCCCGGGGCCGCAATCGTCGGGGTCGGCGTTGCATGCGTCGATGAAGAACTGGTTGGTGAAGCCGTCGTAGCCCGGCGTCGGCAGACGCTGGGTATAGTCGCGCTTCACATTCGCATAATAGCCGCCGATCAGCCACTGGAAGGGGCCGTCGCCCGCCGAGTTGAGGCGAACTTCCTGCGTGAACTGCTTGACGCCGGTCGTGTCGACAAGGTTGGACGGAAGCAATATGCCGGCATCGGGAAAGCCGAGGTCGGCGGAGACGCTGCCCGTGAGCGCGCTCGCGTCGCGGCTGACGAGAATGTCGCGGTCGGTGTAGGTCGTGACCGAGGTCACCCCGACAACGTCGCCGGTATAGTTCATCGTCAGGTCGAAGAGCTTGACCTCGTCCTCGAACGCCTCGTCGAGCAGCAGATATTGCTGGCGTTCCTTGAAGGTCACTTGCGGCCGGGTCGTCGTGAACTGGTTGGCGAAGAGGTTATAGACTTCCTGCCGGTTGAAGCCGTCGGTCGTGACCTTCTGATAGAGGAAGCGCGGAGTGATCGAGAGATTTTCGGCGGGTTCCCAGCGGAGCGACACACGCCCGCCATAGCGTTCGCCGCTGTTGACATCCTCGGTGACGCCGCCGCCTTCGCGCAGCGCGTCGATGAAGCCGCCGTAGCGCGTGTAATAGCCGACCGCGCGCATCGCGAGATTGGACGTCAGGGGCAGGTTGATCGCGCCCTTGAGGTGCCCGCCGAAATCGTCGCCGTCGACGAGGTTCACATTGCCCTCGATCTTGCCCTCGACGCGGTCGGTGGTCGGCTGGTTGGTGATATAGCGGAGCGTGCCGCCGACCGACCCCGAGCCGAAGAGCGTTCCCTGCGGTCCGCGCAGCGTCTCGACGCGGTTCAGATCGAAGAGGTCGAGGTCGGGGGTGAAGAGCGAGAGCGAGACGACCGATTCGTCGAGATAGACGCCGACCTGTTCCTTCACGCCCGGCTGGTCGCGCGCGATCTGGCCCGCCGAGACGCCGCGCACCGACACCTGGCTCTGGCCGGGCCCGAGATTCTGGACGGTGAGGCCCGCGACGTTGCGCGACAAATCCTCGATCGTGCTGGCGTTGGCGCGCTCGATCGCCGCTTCGGTCTGCGCGTTGATCGAGAAGGGAACGTCCTGGAGGCTCGCGTCGCGCTTCGTCGCGGTGACGATAATCTCGTTGCCGTCATAGCTGTCGGCGGGGCCCTCTTGCGCCAGCGCCAGCGCCGGAGCGGTGGCGGCGAGCGCGAGCAGCGGCAAGCCGCCCAGCATGTGGGACCTTTTAGGCATCCTTTTTTCTCCTCCTGAAAGCCAGCTCTTTGACTGGTCCGGCAAAGGAGTGCGCAGGCGTCGTTAAGGTTGCATGAAATGGGCCGCCCGAAAAAGATCGTGCCGCGCTGTTGCATCGCGGCCACACTCAAAAAAATGGCCGGGGACAAGGCCCCGGCCAGTGGTTCGCAGGAGGAACCTCGTCAGGACCCCGCCGCCGCCGTTTGAAAGGAGAGAGAGCGTACGGCGACGGGTATCCTGTCTCGTCAATAATTATAGGCGCGCTCGCCATGTTCGGTGAGGTCGAGCCCTTCGCGTTCGGCTTCCTCGCTCGGGCGCAGCCCGGTGGTGAGCTTGAGGCCGTAGAAGAGGACCGCCGAGACGACCGCCGTCCACAGCACGGTCACGCCGACCGCCTTGATCTGCGTGATGACCTGCGCGCCCATGTCATAGGTGCCGGCCACCGCGGGGAAGACGGTGTAGTCGATAAAGCCCTGGCCGCCCCACGCGGGGTTGGCGACGAAGCCGGTGCCGATCGCGCCGACGATGCCGCCGATGCCATGGACGCCGAAGACGTCGAGCGTGTCGTCATATTTCAGCTTGTTCTTGAGATAGGACACGAAGAAGTAGCAGATCGGCGACACGACAAGGCCGAGGATGATCGCGGTCATCGGGGCGGCAAAGCCGCTGGCCGGGGTGATCGCGACGAGGCCCGCGACCGCGCCCGTCACCGCGCCGAGCAGCGACGGCTTGCCATGCTTGAACTGCTCGACGAGCGACCAGGACACGGCGGCGGCGGCGGTGGCGACGAAGGTGTTGACGAAGGCGAGCGCGGCGAGGCCATTCGCTTCGAGGTTCGACCCCGCGTTGAAGCCGAACCAGCCCACCCACAGCAGCGAGGCGCCGATCATCGTCATCGTCATGCTGTGCGGCGGTGTCGCTTCCTTGAGGAAGCCGAGGCGCGGGCCGACGATGAGGCAGCCGACAAGACCCGCGACGCCCGCATTGATGTGAACGACGGTGCCGCCCGCGAAATCGAGCGCGCCCCAGCCCCAGAGCAGGCCATAGTCGGTGGGTGCGTCGACAAGGAAGTCCGGGCCCGCCCAGTACCAGACCATGTGCGCGATCGGGAAATAGGCGAAGGTCAGCCACAGCACCGTGAAGACGATCAGCGGCGTGAACTTGATGCGCTCGGCGAACGCCCCGACGATCAGCGCCGGCGTGATGCAGGCGAAGGTCATCTGGAAGGCGATAAACGCATATTCGGGGATATAGACATTGTTGGTGAAGGTCGCCGCGCCGGTGGTCGCATCGACCCCCGCGAGGAACATCTTCGACAGGCCGCCGACGAAGGGTCCGCCGCTGGTGAAGGCGAGGCTATAGCCCCAGCTGACCCAGACGAGCGCTGCGACGCTGACGATGATGAACACCTGCATCAGCAGGCTCAGCATATTCTTCGTGCGGACGAGGCCGCCGTAGAAAAGCGCGAGCGCCGGGATCGACATCAGCAGCACGAGGGCGGCCGAAACGAGCATCCACGCGGTATCGCCCTTGTCCATCATGCCGGCGATCTGCTCGGCGCTCGGACCCTTGACCGGGCCTTCGGCTGCTGGAGCCGCCGCGTCGGCGACCGGCGCGACGGTGGTCGCCGCTTCCTGCGCCCAGACGGGCAGCGCGGCGAACAGCGCGAGGCCCGCGGCCCCGGCGCCCGCCGCAATCTTGTTTGCGAACTTCATTGCTTCCCCCTTTATCATTACAGAGCCGCCTCGCCGGTTTCGCCCGTGCGGATGCGCACGGCCTGACCGACGTCGAGGACGAAAATCTTGCCGTCGCCGATCGAACCGGTGCCGGCGCTTTGCTGGAGCGTCTCGACGACCCTTGCGGCGAGCGCGTCGTCGCAGACGAGTTCGATCTTCACCTTCGGCACCATGTTGGTGGCATATTCGGCGCCGCGGTAGATTTCGGTCTGGCCCTTTTGCCGGCCAAAGCCCTTGACCTCGGTCACGGTCATGCCGGCGATGCCGAGACCAGTGAGCGCCTCGCGCACCTCGTCGAGCTTGAATGGTTTGATGATGGCCAGGATCAGCTTCATGACGCCCCCTTTTGCTAATGGCACCATGTTGCACTGCAACGGGCGTGCCAGATTGCGCGCGTGGCGCGAAAGTTAATATTTTGTGACGGTTTTTGAGGCGCAAACGCAATGGATCGTGCGTTTGGTGGGCAGGCGAGGCAGGTGATTGCCTAAATTTTAGGCATCGCGGCTGCGGTGGGCCTCAGAAACATGCCGTCACCCCGGACTTGATCCAGGGTCCAGCTTTCGGGCGTCGCAGAGTGTCACCCCGGAGCAAGCCGGCAATTATCCCGCCCGCATCCGTAGGCGTCATTGCGAGCGCAGCGGTGCCGAAGGCGGCCGTAGGCCAACCAATCTCCAGCTCTTGTGGCACCGGACGATGGCTGGAGATTGCTTCGTCGCTATGCTCCTCGCAATGACGATGTGCGGCCTACGGATGGCAGGGGATAATCGCCGATCAAGTCCGGGGTGACGAAGGCGGAATAGGGGCGGCGGCCTATCCTGCCGCCCTGAACCGCGCCCAGATCGGCAGGTGATCGGACGCGCGCGCGGCGAGCGCGCTGCGGTGGACGCCGGCCTCGATCGCCTCGAGGTCGGGCGAGGCGAAGATGCGATCGAGCTTCGCGAACGGGCGGCGGCTGTGGAAGCTGTGCCCGGTGTCGACGAGGCGGTGGTGCGCGCCGAAATCGGCGAGGCAGCCGCCGGTCGCGCGCCATTCGTTGCAGTCGCCCATCAGGATCGTCGGCAGGGGCTCCCCCTCGGCGACGTGGTTCAGGATCGCGCGCGCCTGCTGGCGGCGGCGCAGCCCCGAAATGTCGAGGTGCATGCCGACGACGCGCAGCCGCGTGTCGCCGATGCGCACCGTCGCCGCTACGGCCCCTCTGGGTTCGAGCGTCGGCAGGTGCAGCGCGTGGCTTTCCTCGACCTCGGCGCCCTTGCGCACGAGCAGCGCATTGCCGTGCCAGCCGATCGCATAGGGACGGCCGCTGAGGAGGTCGACGGGGACATAGTCGCTATGTTCCTCGAACATGTGCGGCGGAATCGCGCTCGCGCGCGCACCGAAACGGCGGTCGGCCTCCTGCAGCGCGACGATGTCGGCGTCGAGCTCGCCGAGCACCGACAGGACGCGGCCGGGGTCGCGGCGGCGGTCGAGCCCGATGCCCTTGCGCATATTGTAGCTGGCGACCTTGATCATGGGATGGAGCGACCGCTTTCCTTGGCATTTCTTCATGATCGGGACGAATGAATCGAGGATTCGGTTGCGCTACACCTCTCGTCATTGCGAGCGTAGCGAAGCAATCCAGAGCGGTCTACGCGACTCTGGATTGCCGCGTCGCCCCGGATCGAGTCCGGGGCTCCTCGCAATGACGAAGAGAGTTAATCGGTCCCGAATTCGGCCATCAGCGCGCGCGCTTCACCGAGATCCTCGTCGAGCACCATCACGCGCACCGGGATGAGCAGCCCGACGCTTTCGGCGATGTTCATCCCCGCGTCGAAGCAGACGGCATGGACCCCCGCGCTTTCGAGCCGCCCGCGCAGCAGTTCGGCCTCTGCACCGTTGGGCAGGCGGACGAGTTCGACGAGCGGCATCAGGCGGGTTCGCCCGAAATGAAACGGTCGGTTGCGCGCGTCGGCAGGCCGTCGATACTCTTCGTACGCTCCTTGAACTTCTCGACCCACAGCGCGCGGTCGGCCTGGCGGTGATATTTCTGCAGCGTGTCGCGTTCGTGTTGCAATTCCATCATCGGCACGCCCCAGCCGCAACTCGTCTGCACGCTCTCGACGTCGATCACGAAAATCTGGCGCGTGCCGGGAAGCAGCGTGAAATGGGCCGCGAGCGCGTCCCATCCCTCGTCCTGCGGCAACACCGGGCGGCCGCGGCCATAGATGCGCAGGATCAGTGCAGTGCGATCGAAGGCGCAAAACATGATTGTGATGCGGCCGTCGGCGGCGAGATGCGCGTGCGTCTCGTTGCCCGACCCGCCGAGGTCCAGATAGGCGACCTGCGTATCCGAAAGCACCTTGAAACTGTCGGCATAGCCCTTGGGCGACAGGTTGATGCGCGCGCCGTCCGCCGCGGTTGCGGTGAAGAAGATCGGCTGCTTCTCGATGAAGGCAATATGCTTTTCGGTCAGCGTTTCGGTGAATTCGGCCATGGCTCTTCTCCGTGTTGCGTCCGCCCTATCACCAATTTTTGCCCTCTTCTATCGCGGCTTCCTCGTCGGGCCGGGTCGCGCGGCCGAGCGCTGCGTTACGGTGCGGGAAGCGGCCGAAGCGGTCGACGATGTCGAAATGCTTCCGCGCATAATCCTGGAACATCGGATCGTCGAACGCCGCGAAGAGCCGCAGCGATTCGCGCTGGTCGCCGATGTCCTCGCTGTGCTGGAAAGGCAGGCACGCGAACTGGCGGCGTTCGTCGGGCCAGTTCTCGTGCCAGCCGCGCGTCACGATGCCGCGCGCGATCGCGCGCGCGAGGCTGTCGGTCGCGAAGGCGTCGGCGTGACCGCGATAGATGTTGCGCGGGACCTGATCGAACAGGATCGTCGCCGCGAGCGCGGTGTCGGGGTCGGTGAGAAAGCTGGTCGCCGGCTGCGAGCGGAGCGCTTCGTGCCAGCCTTCGGCGAGGTCGCGGACTTCGGCGTCGAAGTCGGGACCGCCGCCGTACCAGTCGTCCATGCCATGTTCGTCGAACCAGAAGGCGAGGAGTTGTCGCGCCCAGTCGGAGGGGGGCGGAGGGAGGTCTGACATTTCCATATTATCCGTCATTGCGAGCGCAGCGAAGCAATCCAGAGCAGCTTTGCACCGCTCCGGATTGCCACGGGCCCGTGACCAAGTCACGGTTTATCCTGAGCGGCCGGCCTGCCGGCCAGCCGAAGGGCCCCTCGCAATGACGAACAAGGCTACTCGGCCTTGGCGCGCCGATAGGGGACGAACTTGCCGAGCGAGACGAAGCCGCTATACATATGGCTCGACCGGTCGTGCAGTTCGAGCGTGTCGATGCTGCACAGCTGGCTTCCCGACGTCTTGAGGACAAGAATATCGTCGTCGTCGAGCGATTCGGCGCCGCCCTTGGGCCGGTTGACCCAATAGGTGCTCCCGGCCTTGTAGACGATCGCGGTCTTGTCGATGATCTGCGAGCTGCGCGCGGTCGACAGCGGGATGCAGTCCTGCGGTTCGCCCGCGACGCGGCCTTCGAGCAGCTTGGCGAGCTGAGCCTCGGGCTCAAGCTTCTCGCGCGCGATGGCGGCGGGGGCGGCCGCCACGGCGACAGCGGCGAGGAGCGTCGGTATCAGATGACGCATGGTTTAACTCCTGTCTTCATCATACCCTACCCGCATCCTTTATGGACGCGGGCGGGTGAACAGGGCCTGACTCGCCGCCGATTCAGCACGCTCCGTCGGGCAGCGGGATGCCGAGCGGACCCTTGCACTTCTTCTTTTTCGCAGGCTCGGCGGGGGTGTCGCCGCCGCTGCCCGATCCCCCCATGCCGCCGAAATCGGCCCCGACCATCAGCATCGTGTGCGAGCGGAAGCGCACCTTCGCGGTCCAGTCGATGTTCCACGCCGCACCCCCCGCAGGTTTGGGCGGATACGAGAAGTTCGCCTCGGGCCCGAAGGCGTTGAGGTTGCCGATCATCATCTCGCCCGACGCCTTCTTGACCTCGGCGGGGATCTGGCAGCTCGTCTGGGCGGGGGGCATCACGATCTTCTTCGTGACGAGGTTCGCGACCACCGACGGGGGCAGCCAGTCCCACAGGCCGCCGCCGAACTCCTTCGACGCGCTGCTCGTCCACCAGACGATGTCGCCGAGATCATTCCTGCCGCCATTGCCCATCCCGCCGATCGTCCACGCGACATAGCCCGTCGCATTCGGTACCGAATTCCAGCGGACCATCACCGACTGGTCGCCCTGGATCGACGCCGAGGCCGACAGGCCCTGCATATAATCCTGTGCCAGCGTAAAGTTGATGTCGGGGCCGATATTGCTCGCGACACGGTGCGCGCCGAGCAGCGACGAGCCCGACCCCGGCTGCTTGCCGCCCTTGCTGTTCGGCCAGTCGATATAGGAGCGGCTGTTCGCCTTGCTCACTTCGCGGATCACCGGGACCGCGCTCGAGAAGAGGTTCGGCGGGATCTGGCCCGCGGCGACCTTGGCGAAATCGATCACCACCGGCTGGCCGGGGCCAGCCTTTGCGCCGCAGCCCCAATAAAGGAGCAGGCGGCCCTTGGGCCGTTCGAACGGGGTGGTGCCGGTTTCTTCCTTGCCCTGTTCCCAGGTCAGCGGGACCGATTTGCCCATCTTCGCCTGCGGCTGGAAGAAATGGTCGCCTTTTGGCGGCGGCGCACTGGCTGCGTCGTTCGAGCCGAGGCGAAGGAGGATCTGGTGCGCGACCTTGCTCGACGGGTCGCCGCCGAACATCATCCCCATCGCGCCGCCGAGACCTCCCCTGCCCCCCGACATGGCGGCAAAGCCCGACATCGTCGCGACGTCCATCTCGTAACGTTCCTTGGGACCGGTCGATTTTTGCGCCGAACCGGGAACGGCGGCGAGCATCGCGGCGACGGCGACCGCGGAAACAAAATACAGAGTCGAACGCATATTATCCTCCCTGTTGCAGGGGCTCCCCCCACGGATGATGCGACCGAATCTTCTTTCTGTTTGGATTGCCTATATGCGCAAGGCTGCGGAACGCCAAGTGAGGGGGATTACACTCCATCGTCATTGCGAGCGAAGCGAAGCAATCCAGAGCGGCTCGCCCCACTCCGGATTGCTTCGCTTCGCTCGCAATGACGCGGTC